>NZ_JAQMIL010000031.1:0-95887 GCF_029990105.1 Bradyrhizobium sp. Arg237L
GGCCAAGACGCTAAATCGCTTCCATCGCACAAATCATGCCCGTGCAGATACAAGGGGTTGTCTCCGCGGGCCACGGTGCTTGTGGAGGCAACCCCTCACCCAAGCGAGTTCGTTGCCGACGTCCGAGCTGCCCTCTCCCACAAGGGGAGAGGGCGCGCATCAATGGGCGTCCGGCGAGCTACTCTAGCGATTGAGCCAGGCCCAGACGATGCCGGCTGCGATCGCGGCGACAATGATGGTGACGGCGATCGCCCATGTGCTGACGCGGACGGCGCCGATCATCTGCCGTTCGGCCTCGTTCTCCGCGATCTCGCGGTTGCGCTGCTTCTCGTCGGATGCGCTCATGGGCGGCCTCCGAGCGCAGCATAGCACATAACACGTGACGAAAGTAATTCGGGTTGCCGCTCACCTCTTCGAGGTGAAAGCAGCCTTACGGGCTTTTGATGAAGCACATACCCATGCGCGAGGTTTTTCCGGCGACCTGGCAGGCGAGTCCCTCAGCGCAGGTCCACTTGCGAAAACTCGGGTCGTTGTCGGCGGCTTTCGCGCTTTGCTGATAGCAATGGGCGCCCCAGCCATCCTCATATTCGGTGCCGGCAAGCTCGGTGCTGCCGCGTAGCTGCGGGCGGTTGGAGAAGCCGCGGGAGAAATCCGGCTGGGTGTTGCGGGCAAATGCAGCCAGGATGTCGCGGCGCCGGACCTGGTCGCCGAAGAAATGCGGCGAGGCCGGCACCACTGTGGTATTCGACGGCTTGGCCGCCATCCAGTCGACGCCGGGGAAATGGAAGCCGCCGATGCCGCGGGTCTGGTGGCATCCGGCGCAGGTGATATCGTTGAGCCGGCGCTCGAAGCCCGCGACCGAGCGGATGTTCTGCAGCCTAGTGCCGTCTTCCGCCGCCTTCCTCAGCGCACCGACGACATCATTGTCATCGAATGCAGCCGCGCTGCTTTCACCCTGCATCATCCCATATTCGGGTTGCAGTTCCGACAGGTCGAAGCCAACAGGCGTCGGCGCGATCGCAGCCTTGGCGAGGAATTTCTCCGGGATCAGGATCGTGCCACGGTCGAGCTCTGCGAAATGGCTGGGATCGAGCAGCCAGTTCTTGAACTCGCGCTTCAGGTTCTGATCGGAGAGGATGCGATCGCGATCGATCTGGTTCTCCAGCGGCGCTTCCGCGAAGCGCCCGGCGTCGCTGATGAAGTTGAACACTTTCAGGAGATAGTCGGTGCGGAAATCGCGCGTCGGCGATTTCGGCGCGTGCGCGATCTGCAGGTTGGTCTCGATTTGCTCGATATTCTGGTAGCCGATCAGGTCGAGCGGGCCGTCCTTGCCGGTCAGCTTTTCAAGTCCCCCCTCGCCCGCCGATGAAACGTCGCTGATGGCAAGCCAGCGCCGCGCGATCTCGCGGCAAGTGATCGCGGCACCGTTTCGATCGCGCGCGCCCTCGCCCTTCGCCTTCAAGACCAGATTGAGCGTCATCGGCAGCCGTTGCGAGACCGCGTTCTCGCCGATCACGGGCGCATCGATGCGCGTGAGCCGATAGATCAGCCGGATTTCGCCGCAGCTTTCGGGCGAGACATAGGCGCGGTCCATACGGTTGACGATGCCGGCCAGCACGAAGCGCGTTGCTGCGGAGTAAAGCTGCGCGCGATCGAATAGCTGGAAGGCGAAGCTATCGCCGACGCCGATGGTTTCGTTCGGAAGCTCTTGGCTGTGCTTTGAGATGTAGCGATCGAACTCGCGATCGAGCGCCGCGCGGATCGGCGCCATCGACGGCAGCGCGAACAGTTCGGCATCGTCGAGCGGAAGATCGGTCTGGCGCTGCGGCGACAGCATGCGCCCGAGACCGAACCTGCCATGATCGAGATCACGGAGCACTGAGGGATCGGTAATCGCTGTGCCGCGTTCCAGCGCCTTGTCCTGTGCGGCACGCGCCGCCAAGGCGCCGCACAGCAGGGCGAGCAGGATCGTGAGGAAACGCAGCGCACGGCTCATGCCCCACTAACACCGCGCTAGGGGGCGTATTCAAGTCAAAAGCCGTCTCACATCGCGGTGAGGATGTAGCCCGGGTGGAGCGATAGCGTCACCCGGGATCACTCGTCATCGCTGATGCAGTAGTCCCGGGTTGCGCTGCGCTCCACCCGGGCTACGAGAGCTACAAACTAGCGCGCGACGATCAGGCCCTTGCTGGTGACGACCACCCAGCGGCCGTCCTGGCGGCGGATCGCATCGACGCGGCCGAGGCCGGGGATGGGATCGCCGGCATAGACCTCGTAGAGGCCCCGGCGGCCCTCGATCAATGCGCCGCCATTGCTGACGTCGCGCAGCACCCAACCGTCCACGGTCGGCATGCGGCCGATTTCAGGCTTTGGAGCCGCGGCAGCCGCCGTGGTCGCCGGTGGCGTCACACTGCCGGTTACGTCCTTGACCGCGGCAGGTTGAGCCGCGGCAACCGGGGCCGGCGCGGCTGAAGCAGCCTTCAGCTTCTCGACGGTCTCGCTGAGCTTGGCGAGTTTCGCGGCCGGCTCGGCCTGCGCCTTCTCGAGCTTGTCGAGGCGATCGCTGGTCTTGCTGAACTGGCTCGTTCCCGTCTTGGAGGCGTGCTCGAGCCCGGCCTTGAGCGCGCCGACATCGGCATCGATGCGCGCGATCGAAGCTTCGAGCGCGGTGTCCTTGGGCGGAACGACTGCTGCTGCCGCCGTAGCGGGCTTCGCGTAATAGCCGAGACCTGCGGTGGCGAGCGCACCACCAACGGCGCCTGCCGCGGTCGCGAGCGCGACGACCGCCGCCATCGCAGCGAAGCGGCGATTGCCCGACGATGCCGGCTTCTCGTCATTGACGGGCTTGGCGGCCACGCCTTCGTCGTCCCAGATGCGATCGCCCGGCGACATGATCATGAGCTTGCCGGGGGTACGCGGCGGTTCTGCTGCGGCCGGCTCGATCCGGGTCGGCTCGACCTTGGGCGCTTCGGCCTTGATGGCTTCGAACTTGGGAGTGTCAGATTTGGGCGCTTCAAAGTTGGGCGCCTCGAACTTGGGAGCGTCCGCTTTGGGCGCCGTCTCTTCCTGGTTTGCCGCGATCTCCGAAGACGCGGACGCCGACACCGGTTCGCTTGCGGCGGACGGAGCGGCCGGCCCGGCGCCGCTGGCTCCGGCTTCAGCTTGGATCGGGGCGCGCTCTTGCTCACTCACGTTCAAAGTCTCCAGATTAGGTTGACCATTTGGTAACTTTTATTGCTTGCGAAATCGTTACTGGCTGGAGGTCTTACCGAAATTTAAGGAACTTTCCGGGCCATCACGACGTGCATCGCTGACTCTCAGGTAGATGACGTCAATTTTGAGGAAGGGTGGATGAACCGGACATGACCGGGACGGCAGCGGTATCGAGAGGCCGATCGTCTCACTGCACCGTCGTTCCGGGGCGCGCGAAGCGCGAGCCCGGAATCCATTTCGCGACTTTGCACGCGGCCCGATGGATTCCGGGTTCGATGCTTCGCATCGCCCCGGAATGACAGGCGTTTACATCACCACCGGCGCATCCGGCAGTTCGTTCGGGCCGCGGCCCTGCTCCGGCGGGAAATGGCTGGCGAGTTCACGTGAGACGGCCTCGATGCCCTTGATGGCGCCATGCTCGAAATGGCCGGCACGGAAATCGTCTTCCATGATGCGACAAATCGCCTCCCAACCTTCCGCGCCCACCTTGGCGTGGATGCCACGATCCGCGACGATCTCGACGTCGCGGTCGGCGAGCAGGAGGTAGATCAGGACGCCGTTGTTGTGTGCGGTGTCCCAGATGCGCAAATGCGCGAACACGTCGAGTGCGCGCTCGCGTGCCAACTGGTTGCGCAACAACGGCACGCCGTCGAGTGCGCCTTCAACGACGAAGCGGATCTGGCCGGAATGGGTGGCTTCGCCGGCCTTGATCGCCCGTTCGATCGCATCGAGCACGCGCGGCGGAAACAGGCGCCGCGTCCGCCAGCGGTGTTCGACGAGGTGCCTGCTGATGCGCCGGATGTTCATGCTACCAGCTCCCCGATGCGCCGCCGCCGCCAAAGCTGCCGCCCCTGCCGCTGAAGCCGCCGCCCCCATTGTCGCGGGAGTTGCGGCCGCCGCCGGGCCAAGAACCGCCATAGCCGCCGCCATAACCACCGCCCGGCCAGCCGCCGCGCTGATAGCCGCCCGGACCGCCCCACCCCCAACTGCCGGCCAACAAGGTGACGACGACAGCGATGATTGCAAGCAACACCGCGGCGGCAAGTGAACCCGCAAGCATCCAGGCGAAGAAGCCGACGATACCGCCGGTGGCGGCGGCGCCGAGCAGCCGCCCGAGCATCGTGCGCAGAAAAGAGCCCAGCACGAAGATTCCGACAATGACGAAGGGATTGAACGGATCGATCTGGTCGAAGAGGTTAGGCGCCTGCCAGTGTTCGGGCTCCGGCGCGGGTAACTGTTCGCCCTCGACTAGGCGGATCATCCGGTTGATGCCGGCTGCGACGCCGCCAGCGAAGTCGCCGGTCTTGAATTTCGGCGTGATGACCTCGTCGATGATGCGCCTTGTGGTGGCATCCGTGAGCACGCCTTCGAGCCCGTAGCCGACCTCGATCCGCAGATGGCGATCGTTCTTGGCGATGACGAGCAATGCGCCGTCGTCGATCTTCCTGCGGCCGATCTTCCAGGCTTCCGCGACGCGGATCGAGAACTGCTCGATGGTCTCTTCGCCCGTGGTCGGCACGATCAGCACCGCGATCTGGCTGCCCTTGCGTTTCTCCAGATCCTCCAGCGTCTGCGCCAGCGAGGCGATGTCGCCGGGCGACAGCGTTCCGGTCGTGTCGACGACGCGGCCGGTGAGTGGCGGCACCGCGACTTCGGCGAAGGCTGGAAAAATCCAGCCTACCAGCAGCGCAAGCAGGATGGCGCGTGCAGCGTTCATCGGAAGCGGATCGCAGCGTTGAATTATTTCGACGGCGACGGCGAAGGCGATGGGTTGAAATCGACCTTCGGCGCGACCGAAATCTCCTTCTCGTTCTCGACCGTAAAGTTCGGCTTCTCCTTGTAACCAAATAGCATCGCGGTCAGATTGGTCGGGAAGGTGCGGATGCCGACATTATAATCCTGCACCGACTTGATGTAGCGGTTGCGCGCCACCGTGATGCGGTTCTCGGTGCCTTCGAGCTGCGACACCAGATCGCGGAACAGCGCATCGGATTTGAGCTGGGGATAGTTCTCGGTCACGACCAGAAGCCGCGATAGCGCGCCCGTGAGTTCGCCCTGGGCCTGCGTGAACTTCTGGAACGCGGCGGGATCGTTCAGCACTTCCGGCGTCGCCTGGATGCTGCCGACCTTGGCGCGCGCATTGGTGACACCGAGCAGTACATCCTTTTCCTGCTGCGCAAAACCCTTCACGCTATTGACGATGTTCGGCACGAGATCGGCGCGGCGCTGATACTGGTTGACCACTTCCGACCAGCTCGACTTGACCTGCTCGTCATTGGACTGAATGGCGTTGTAGCCGCAATTGGTCAGGCTCAATGTCGCCAGCGCCGCCAGCACGCTCCAAAATCTCCGCATCGCAATTCTCCCGGTCTGCTCTCGCGCTAGAGTAGCAGATCGGGGACGGCAAATTGCACATTTTTCGTCATTCCGGGGCGCGCGCAGCGCGAACCCGGAATCCATTTTTCCGCTGGTAGATGCGGCGCAATGGATTCCGGGCCTGCGCCTTACGGCGCATCCCGGAATGACAAGTGGTGAGAGCTTACGACTGCACGGCCTTCGCGTCCTGAATCGCCTTCCAGATCTTTACCGGCGTCAGCGGAGTGTTGAGCTTGGTGATGCCGAGCTCGCTCAGCGCGTCCATCACGGCGTTGGTGATGCATGGCGGGCCGCCGATCGCGCCGGATTCGCCGCAGCCCTTGGCGCCGAGCGGGTTGGTCTTGCATGGCGCGGACAGATCGAGCGTAACCACGATCGGTGGCACGTCGGCTGCGCGCGGCACGCAATAATCCTGATAGGTCGCAGTCAAGAGCTGGCCTTCCTCGCTGTAGGCGACGCCCTCATAGAGCGCCTGCCCGATACCTTGCGCGACACCGCCGTGAATCTGGCCCGTCACCAGCATCGGGTTGACGGCAACGCCGACGTCGTCGACCGTGGTGTAGCGCACCACGCGGGTGACGCCGGTCTCCGGATCAATCTCGAGCTCGCAAATATGCGTGCCGTTCGGCCAGCTCGGACCGTCGACCTCGCCCTGGCTGTCGACAGAGAGCCGCGCGCCGTTTTCTTTCTTGGCGATCTCGAACAGGCTGACGCGCTTGTCGGTGCCTACCACGGTGAGGAAGCCGTCGCGATACTCGATGTCCTCGACGGAAGCTTCCAGCAGGTTGGATGCCTTTTCGCGCGCCTTGTTGATCATATCGTTGGTCGACACCGCCACGGCCGTGCCGCCGACGAACAGCGAACGCGAGCCGACGCTGCCGAAGCCGGTGGCAAGATCCGTATCTCCCTGGACGACATCAATCTTGTCGAGGGGAATGCCGAGCGTATCCGAGATCATCTGGGTGTAGGTGGTCTGCAGCCCCTGCCCCATCGCCATGGTGCCGGAATGCAGGATGATGCGCCCCTCCGCGGTAGCATGCAGGTTGACCTTCTCGGTGTGCGCGCGGCCACCGGTCCATTCGATGTAGCTGGTCAATCCGCGGCCGTAGAGCAGGCCCCTCTTCTTCGCGGCTTTTTTGCGTGCGGCGAACCCGTTCCAATCGGCGAGATCGGAAGCGCGCTCCAGCATGTGCGCGAAGGCGCCGGAATCATAGACCTGGCCGACCGCGTTGGTGTAGGGCAATTGCGCCGGCTTGATGTAGTTGACTTTGCGGATCGTGCGCGGATCCATGCCGATCTGACGCGCTGCGGCATCGAATAGACGCTCGACGATGAACACCGCTTCCGGCCGGCCCGCGCCGCGATAGGCGCCGACCGGCGCGGTGTGGGTCATCACCGACTTCACCTCGAAATGCACCAGCGGCAGATCGTAGACGCCGGTCTGCACAAACGGCCCAAGCACCAGCGGAATGATATTGCCGGCGCCGGTGGAATAGGCGCCGGTGCCGCCAATCGAGCGCACGCGATAGGCAAGCACGCGGCCCTTGGCATCGAGCGCGAACTCGCCGGTCGAGGTAAGGTCGCGGCCATGGGTGCCGCCAACGAAATCGTCGGTGCGGTCGCCGCGCCAGCGGATCTTCTTGTTCAGCTTGGTGGCGGCGTAGGCGACGATGCCGTCCTCCGGATAGAGATTGGTCTTCTGGCCAAAGCCGCCGCCGATATCGCCGACCAGCACGCGGACGCTCTCCTTCGGCCGCTTCAGGATCGCCTCCGCCAGCACATCGCGAGTCGAGCCTGGCGTCTGGGACTGCACATGCAGGATCAGGCGGCCGGTCTTCTTCTCAATCTCGGCAATCGTCGAGCGCGGCTCCATCGCCGACGGCACCAGGCGCTGGCTGACGAGATCGAGCGAGACCACGTGGTCGGCTCTTGCGAAGGCTTCCTCGACCTTGGCGGCGTCGCCATAGCTCATGGCGGCGACGATGTTGTCGGGCGCTTCCGGCCACACCAATGGCGCGCCGGGCTTGATCGCCTCGACCGGATCGACCACCGCAGGCAGCACGTCGTAATCGACCACGATCGCCTCAGATGCGGTCTGCGCCAGCACGCGCGACGTCGCGACCACAACCGCCACCGGCTCACCGGCAAAGCGCACCACTTCATGCGCGAGCAGCCGGCGCGGCGGCACCGTCATCGGCGCGCCGTCCGGCCGCTTGAAGATCGCAAGCGTCGGAATGGTGCCGATGTCATCGGCCACGAGATCGGCGCCGGTATAGACCGCCTCGACATCAGGCATCTCCGCGGCCGCCTTGATATCGATCGACACGATCCTGGCATGGGCATGCGGCGAGCGCAGCACATGCAGCCACAACGCGCCGTCTTCCGGCTTGTCATCGATGAACTGTCCCTTCCCGGTGAGCAGTCGCTGGTCTTCCAAACGCTTGACCGGCTGGCCCGCACCGAAACGCAAATTGCCGGGAAGAATGTTCATCAGTCCGTCCTTCAAGTCTTCTTGAGATGGTGCGCGTTTTAACGGATTTTCAGGGTGAGACAACTCGTCGGGCGAAAACAAATATGTCATCCGGCGCGCGCCAATGATCGGCACGTCGGAGCACCCGGCCGATGCCGCCCAATCGATCAAATCGATGCCTGATTTTTCAACGAAGATGATGATATCAGGCGTGTCGACCCGCCAGGGCGCTCGCCAACGCAAGTCTTGCGCCAGCGGTCCCGCACGATTTGTCGCGCGGAAGGTTCTTGAAACCAGGCTGCGGAACTCTAGCTGTTTCATGGTGCGACGATGGCTGCCCCCGGGACGGCGGCCCGACTGCACCACTGCTTGGAGCGGCCCATATCGGTTTTGATCGGAGGGCGGTCATGAACAACAAGATGCGTTTCAATATCGGATATGCGATTGCGGCGATATTCGGTATCATGCTTGTTCAATACGTCTATGTCAGCGCCAGCAAGATCGCCGCGATTCCCTACAGCGAATATCAGCAATTGCTGCGCCAAGGGAAGATCGAGAGCGTCGGCATCTCCGACCGCACGCTTCAAGGTACATTGAAGGAGCCGCTGCCCGGCGGACAGAAGCAATTCATCACCACGCGTGTCGATCCGGAGGTCGCGCAAGAGCTCGAGAAATACAACGTCCGCTTCACCGGACAGATCGAGAGCACGTTCCTGCGCGATCTGCTCTCGTGGATCATGCCGGTGCTGTTGTTCTTCGGCCTGTGGTGGTTCATCGCCAGGCGCGCCGCGCAAGGCGGAGGCCTTGGCGGCGGGCTGATGGCGATCGGCAAGAGCAAGGCCAAGATCTATGTCGAGGCCGATACCGGCGTGAATTTCAGCGATGTCGCCGGCGTCGACGAAGCCAAGGACGAGCTGCGCGAAGTGGTCGATTTCCTGAAGAACCCGACCGAATACGGCCGGCTCGGCGGGCGCATGCCCAAGGGCGTGCTGCTGGTCGGCCCGCCCGGCACCGGCAAGACGCTGCTCGCCAAGGCGGTTGCCGGCGAGGCCAAGGTGCCGTTCTTCTCGATCTCCGGTTCCGAATTCGTCGAGATGTTCGTCGGCGTCGGCGCGGCGCGCGTGCGCGACCTGTTCCAGCAGGCGCACCAGAAGGCGCCCGCGATCATCTTCATCGACGAGCTCGATGCGCTCGGCCGCGCCCGCGGCATCGGCCCGTTCGCCGGCGGCCATGATGAAAAGGAGCAGACGCTGAACCAGCTCCTGGTCGAACTCGACGGCTTCGACTCCCGTTCCGGGCTCGTGATCCTTGCTGCGACCAATCGGCCGGAAATCCTCGATCCCGCGCTGCTCCGCGCCGGCCGCTTCGACCGCCAGGTGCTGGTCGACCGCCCGGACAAGAAGGGACGCATCGACATCCTCAAGGTTCACATCAAGAAGGTGAAGCTTGCGCCCGGCGTCGACCCCGAAGCGGTCGCAGCGCTGACGCCGGGATTCACCGGCGCCGATCTCGCCAACCTCGTCAACGAGGCCGCGCTGCTGGCGACGCGCCGCGGCGGCGATGCCGTCACCATGAGCGACTTCAACAATGCGATCGAGCGCATGGTGGCCGGGCTCGAAAAGCGCAACCGGCTGCTCAATCCGAAGGAGCGCGAGATCGTCGCCTATCACGAGATGGGCCATGCGCTAGTGGCGCTGTCACTGCCGGGCGTCGATCCCGTGCACAAGGTCTCGATCATTCCGCGCGGCGTCGGCGCGCTCGGCTACACCATCCAGCGTCCGATCGAGGACCGCTTCCTGATGACGAAGGAGGAACTGGAGAACAAGATGGCGGTGCTGCTCGGCGGCCGCGTCGCCGAGCTGATCGTGTTCGACCATCTTTCCACCGGTGCGGCCGACGACTTGCGCCGGGTGACCGATATCGCCCGCAGCATGGTGACGCGCTACGGCATGTCGGAAAAGCTCGGCAGCATCGCCTATGACCGCGAGCCCGGCAATTTCCTGGCCGGCGCCGACCGGCCCTACCCCATGCCGGAACGCGACTATGCGGAAGAGACCGCGGCCGTAGTCGACCACGAGGTACGCGACATCGTCGAGCGCGTATTCCAGCGCACCCAGGGCATCCTGAGCGCACGGCGCGCCGTCCTCGACCGCGCAGCGAAGAAGCTCTTGGAGAAGGAGACGCTGGAGCAGCGCGATTTGGAAGCGTTGATCCGCGAGACACCGCCAGAGGGACTTCGCGCGGTGTGAGGTACGGATTTGTAGGGTGGGCACGCTTCGCTTTGCCCACCCTACGGTAGCTACCTGCGAACCGCGGAAGCACCGACCGTTGCGCTACCCGACTGCAGGCGACCGGGCAGAGGCGCGGCGTTTGTCGTGTTGCTCCAGGTGGGAACTGCGTTTGTCGAGCCTACCGATGGCCAATAGTACGATCCCACTGACGGCGCGACGACCGAGCCGTAGCCAGCAGTTCCGGCTGTTTGCGCCGCCGTTTGCGCCAGCGCCGCCGTGCTCGAGAGAGCAAGTGCAGTTGCCAGCATGATTGCAGCGAGTTTCATGGCTGGTTCCTTTCTGGTTGTGTTCACTACAAAGGTAGGGAGACGGTCGACTGCTTAAAGCGAACGTTTTCATCACGCTCTTTCAATCCAGCGCGATCTGGAATGCCCTTACGGCATCTCCACTCGTCATTGCGAGCGCAGCGAAGCAATCCATCTCACCGCCCGCGGAGACGTGGATTGCTTCGCTTCGCTCGCAATGACGCGGAGAGGGAAACGCTGTTTCAGCTCAACTCCTGCAGCGCGGCTTGCACGATCTTGCGCTGATCGTGCGTCAGCGGCGCCTGTGGCGGGATGGGGTCGCCGACGTCGTAGCCCTGGATCGAGAGGCCGGCCTTGATGCAGGCGGCGAGGTTGAAGCGAGCGAAGGCCTCGTTGATGCGCCAGAGCTTTCGCTGCAGCGCCATCGCCTCGTCCCAGCGCCCGCGGCGGCAGAGATTGTAGAGCTCGACGCTCTGCCGCGGGATGATGCAAGCGGGGCCAGCCATCCAACCAAGCCCGCCGATCAGCATCACGGCGGCGGGAATATGGGCCGAGGCCGAGAACACTTTGATGTTGTCGCCGCAGCGATTCATGATCGACAACAGCCGGCCAGTGTTGGTCGAGGCATCCTTGATGTAGCCGATGCGCGGATGGGCGGCGAGGCGCTCGATGACGTCGAGCGTCAGGTCCGAACGCTGGAATTGCGGATTGGTGTAGATCACCACGGGAATGTCGACCGCGTCCGCGATGGCGCGGAAGTAGGATTCGACGCGTGCGTCCGGCAGTGGGAAATAGGCTTCGAGGATCGCGAGAATCCCGTCGGCGCCGCGCTTCTGATAGGCCTTGGCCTGCGCCACCGCATCCGCCGTCGAGGTCGAGGCGACGCCGGCAACGACCGGCACGCGGCCATTGGCCGCCTCGATGGTCGTCTGCACCACCTGCGCGCGTTGCGCATTGTTGAGATAGGCGAATTCGCCGGTCGAGCCGAGCGGCGTCAATCCGTGCACGCCCGCCTTGATCAAATCATCGCACAGCCGGCCCAGCACCTCGGTGCGGATATGGCCGGCGGGATCGAGCGGCGAGACCAGGTAGGGAAAGACGCCGTGGAAATCAGCCATGCTGCAACCTCGTGGACGGCGAGACATAGTCGGGATCGTGCGCGAAGGGAAGCGGCGCGCCGCTGCGCAGCGCGTCAAGCACTTCGGCAAAGTCGGTCCGGGCGCGGAAGCCGAGCAGACGCTCGGCCTTGGCGGGATCGTAGATGCGGCCGATGCTGTGCGGCAAGCGCCAATTCCGCTTGGCGTAGAGCGCGGCCACGTCAGGGAAATGGCGCGCGATCACGCTTGCTGCATCTGATTTCAGCGCCTCGACCTCGGCCGGCGCGAAAGGCGGCGGCGCGCTGACGATGAATATCTCGAAGCCTTTCGCCCGGTCGAGCGCCGCCAGATGCGCGTCCGCGGCGTCCTCGACGGTGAGGCGGCGGTGCAGGAATTCGTTCGCCTTGAGATTCTCGCCGGAAAATCCGCGCTCGGTGTCATCTTCCTCCGGAAAGAAGCGGCTGGTGCGCAGCACGGCGCAGTTCAGCCCGTGCTCGCGGCTATAGATGCGGCACAGCCCCTCGGCGGCGAGCTTGGTCACACCATAGATGTTGCGCGGCTCGAGCGGGCCCGCCGTCTCGTCGAGCCAGACCGCGGCATGTCCCTCGCCTTCCCGGATCGCCTGCGAGATCATCAACGATGTCGTCGAGGTGAAGATGAAGCGATCATGACGCGCGTCAACCGCCGCCTGCAGCAAATTGAGCGTGCCTGATACGTTGACGTCGACAAAGGCCTGCGGCGAAAAGCGGGCGATATCGGGCTTGTGCAAGGCGCCCGCATGGATCACGGCCTCGATGCCGTGATCGGCGAACACCCGCTCGACGAGCGCGCGTTCGGCGACCGAGCCGATCACGTCAGTCGCTTCGCCCGCGACGATGTCGAGGCCGATCACGTGATGGCCGGCTTGCCGCAGTCTCGGCGCGAGAAAGCGCCCCAGCCAGCCGGAGGAACCGGTGAGCAGAATACGCATGGCGATGATGGCAGGCCCCTATCCGAAAACTTTCGCGATCGCCGCCTGCGCGTCGCTCTGGATCCGCTTCAGGTGATCCTCCCCGCGGAAGCTTTCGGCGTAGATCTTGTAGACATCCTCGGTCCCCGACGGCCGCGCCGCGAACCACCCGGAATCGGTCTCAACCTTGATGCCGCCGAAGGATTGGTCGTTGCCCGGCGCCTTGGTCCTGACCACGCGCACCGGCTCGCCGGCGAGCTCCTTCATGTTGAGTTGCTCCGGACCCACAGCCTTGAGCGCGCTCTTCTGCTTCGGCGTTGCCGCGACGTCGATGCGCTCATAGAAGGGCACGCCGAGCTCAGCGGTGAGATCGGCGAAGAGCTGGCTCGGGTCGCGACCCGTTTTGGCGATGATCTCCGCCGCAAGCAGCCCCAGGATGATGCCGTCCTTGTCAGTGGTCCACACCGAGCCGTCGCGCTTCAGGAAGGAGGCGCCGGCGCTCTCCTCGCCCGCGAAGCCGAACGCGCCGGTGCCGAGCCCCTCGACGAACCATTTGAAGCCGACCGGCGTCTCCACCAGCTTGCGGTTCAGCTTCTTCGCGACGCGATCGATGATCGAGGAAGAGACGATGGTCTTGCCGATCGCGGCGTTCGCACCCCATTGCGGGCGCTGGCGGAACAGATAGGCGATTGAGACCGCAAGGAAGTGGTTGGGATTCATCAAGCCGTTCGAACGCGTCACGATGCCGTGCCTGTCAGCATCGGTGTCATTGGCGAACGCGACATCGAACTTCTCGCGCATCTGGATCAGGCTCGCCATCGCGTAAGGCGAGGAGCAATCCATGCGGATCTTGCCGTCCCAATCCGCGGTCATGAAACGGAAGGCCGGATCGACCGCATTGTTCACTACGCTGGCGTTGATCCCATAGCGCTCGATGATCGGCTGCCAGAAATGCACCGCCGCGCCGCCGAGCGGATCGATGCCGATCCTCACGCCAGCGGATTTGACCAACGCCAGGTCGACCGTGTTGCCGAGATCGGCGACATAGGGCGTGATGTAATCGTAAAGATGCGTCGTCGACGCCTTGCGTGCGCGGTCGTAAACCATCCGCGCGACGCCTTTCAGCCCGGCCTCCAGATAGCGGTTGGCGTTCTTCTCGATGATGCCGGTGACGTCAGTATCCGCGGGTCCACCATGCGGCGGGTTGTATTTGTAGCCACCGTCTTCCGGCGGATTATGTGACGGCGTGATGACAACACCATCCGCAAGGCCGGAGGTCTTGCCCTTGTTGTAAGTAAGGATCGCGTGCGAGATGACCGGCGTCGGCGTATAGCCGCCGCGCTCGTCGATCATGATCTCGACGCCGTTGGCGGCGAACACCTCGACCGCGCTCGCCAGCGCCGGTTCCGCCAGCGCGTGGGTGTCGATGCCAATGAACAGCGGCCCGGTCAGCCCGGCCTCGCGGCGATAGTCGCAGATCGCCTGCGTGGTTGCGAGGATATGATCCTCATTGAAGGAATTCCGCAGCGAGGAACCGCGATGGCCCGAGGTTCCGAAGGAAACCCGTTGCGTGGCGTCGGCGGGATCGGGCTTCGATGCAAAATACGCCGTGACGAGCCGCGGGATGTTCGCAAGCGAAGCGGGATCGACCGGCTTGCCTGCTGCAGGATTTGGTGCAGTCACGTGACCTCTCAGGACCAATGCTGTCTTTGAGACATCACTATAGGGGCGAGCCGGGTGCAGGCAAAGCGTTATGCGGCGCGCGCGATCACTGCCGTGCTCCCTCTCCCCGTTCTTACGGGGAGAGGGTTGGGGTGAGGGGCTCTATCCGCGATTCACGCTATTCGACCGTGGGAGAGAGCCCTCACCCGGCGCTGCGCCATAGCCGAAGCGCCGCTTCGGCGTTCTCCAAGGACGGCCGCCGAAGGCGGCCTACGCCTCTCCCGCAAGCGGGAGAGGTGAAGCTTCAACTAAATGGCACCACAGTCAGGCGACCGAGGCCTGCCGAACAACCGCCTCGGCCTCTATCCGGGCCTCATATGCGACGAGGAATTCGTCGAACTTTGCATAGGGCAATGGCGGCGACACCAGGTAGCCCTGGCCGGCCTCGACGCCGCAACCGAGCAGCGCCTGGCGCTGTTCGGCCGTCTCGATGCCCTCGGCGATCACGTTCATCCTGAGTTTCGCCGCGAGCCGCACCAGCATCTCGACGATGGTCGCAGCCGAACCATCCTGCACGATGGTATCGACGAAGAACTTGTCGATCTTCATGGTGTTGACCCCGAGCCGCTTGATCTGCGACAGACCGCTGTGGCCGACGCCGACATCGTCCATCGCGACCTTGAAACCGTGCTCGCGCAACGCTTCGATGACGGCAGCCGCCTTCTCCAGGTCCGGAAATGCTTCGCGCTCGGTCACCTCGATCACGATCTGGCGCGCCGAGACGCCGCTGTCCCTGACCTCACGGCGAAGCCGGTCGACAAAACCCTCGCTGAGCAGATGGCGCGGAGTGATGTTGACCGACATCTTGAAATATTTGTCCGCCGCAAGCCGCGGGCGCATCTCCTTCAAGGCCAATGCGAGGATCTGCCAGGTGATCGCCTCGATGCGGCCACTGGATTCAGCAAGCGGAATGAAATTCATCGGCGGCGTGACGCTGCCGTCCCGGTGCACCCAACGCGCCAGCACCTCGCACCCCCCGATCACGCCAGAGCGCAGATCGAAGGTCGGCTGGAAGTACGGCTTGAATTCGTGCCGCGCCAAGCCGCGGTCGATATCGGCAATCGGCCCTTCCAGGCGCGCCACTGCCCGCGTCAGCAACAGGCCGAAAGCGAGGCCGAGCACGGCGCCGAGCAGCATCGACGGCCAATAGCCGTCCCTGTTCCAATGCCGCAGGGCGTCGGGCGCGACCCGGACCAGTGCGCGCAAGGGATAGCGGTGCGATGCGCTGCTGAAGGTCACGGCGTCGGTCGCGTCAAACACCTGCGAGGCGGCAAATCGCCCGATATCGGCGCTGTTGTCGAGCTGGGCCACCACCTCGCCGTGGTCACGCAATTCCGCGGGCAGGATGTCAAACAGGGTGGCGCCGACGCCGAGGATGGCGACCAGCGAAGACTTCGCATCGATGTCCTTCAAGACGCCAAGCGCGACGCCATTGATCTGGTCGACCCGAAACAGCAGGAGGCTGTGATCGGCGGTCCGCAGCATGCGCGGCCGCGTGACCCATTCATTGTCGAACTCGAGCGTCTCCGAATAGGCCGAGCAGATCACCGATCCTTCCCGGTTGACGAGGCGGATGTCCTTGACCTGGGAACGCTGATAGACCTTGAGGCGGACGGCCTGGAGGGAAGCCGCATCGCAGGTCATCGGACCGCGCCGCATGACGTCGTTGAGCGTGGCAACGCTGGAATCCACCGCGACTTCGGAGCGTCGCAGCGCGATATTGGCCAATTCCTCAAGCTGCTTGGATTGCTGCGCGTCGATCGCGGTGGTCGCGACAAAATGTCCGCCTGCCGCAAAGGCGGCCACGCTGGCCGCGACCAGCGCACTCCTGGCCAGATAGGGCCATCGCCGCATCATGAACGCACGCACACACCCCTGGACGATCGACCCACTATGAGTAGAAGCCGCTAACATTCTGTTGAAGCGCCGCCTGCTTGGATCGTTGACATCAGGTTAACGGGAACCGCCGCGGCGATCACTGCTGCGTCACGTTCCAGTGCGATGTCCCACCCACACGCGACTTGCCCGAAAGTGGTGCAAAAGGTTAACGTGGATTAACCTACCCCTTGCAGGCCGGAGATGATCGGCGAATTGACCCCGAGAGTTCTGCTTGCGATCGGTTATGTCGCCGTGACGGCGCCCGCCCTCGCCCAGGACGATCTCGAAGCGGCGCCGGCAGCGCTCACCTTGCAAGTGACCACCGATCCGACCACCACTGAGTGCCGCCGCGTCGAAGATCAGCCGCCCACGCAGCTCGCCTTCCGGTCGCTGCACCGGACCTTCAGCGACGATTTCAACGAACATCCGCTGGCGGACGGAAGGTGGGTGCCGCATTATGCCGGCGGTGCGGCGTGGCCGGAGGCCCGCTACTGGGGCGGCGACGGCTCCGATTTCAAACGCAAGACCAGCGCCAATGGCGAGCAGCAGATCTATGTCGATCCCCGCTATGGCGGCCGAATGAACACCCCGCTGGGACTTGACCCGTTCAGGGTTCATAACAGCGTGCTGTCAATCGTCGCCAGCCGCACGCCGCCCGATCTGAAGCCGGCGCTGTTCGACAATGAGTACATCTCGGGCATCCTGACGACGCAGGGCAAGTTCTCGCAGAAATACGGCTATTTCGAAATCCGCGCGAAGATCCCACTGGGCCGCGGCGTGTGGCCGGCGTTCTGGATGCTCGCCGACGACGGCGGCTGGCCTCCGGAAATCGACGTCGTGGAAGGACGAGGCGAGCGGCCCGGCGACATCGTGATGACGACGCACTGGCGGATTCCTTCGACACAGCGCATCCAGTCCTGTGGGTTTGATTTCAACATCCCCGGCGCGGAATCCGAATTCCACAATTACGGTGTGCTGTGGCAAGAGGATCGGCTGATCTACTTGATCGACCGCAAGCCGGTCTCCGACATCAGGGTCCCCATCGGATACGACGATCCGATGTACATGATCGTCAATCTTGCGATGGGATCGAAATTCTTTCTCGGCGTCGGCTTCGTCGATGCCAGTTCGCCCAAAAGCATCGCCTTCGAGATCGACCGGATCTCGGCCTATCAGATCGATGCCAACCCGACCGGAGTGACCGATGTTCGGTAGATTTTCGCGCCGGCATTTCGCCAAGCTTGCGGGCATTTCCGCGCTCGGCATCGCGGCGGCGCCGGCCGCTGCCGCAGAGGGCAGCGTGACTCCGGCCGCTGCCTCCGACCCGCACGCGCCCGGCCCGTTTCCCGCCGGCTTTGTCTGGGGCACCGCGACCTCGTCCTACCAGATCGAGGGCGCGGTCAATGAGGACGGCCGCGGCCGCTCGATCTGGGACACATTCAGCCACACGCCCGGCAAGATCGAGGACAACAGCAATGGCGACCGCGCCAACGAGCACTATCACCGCTACAAGCAGGACGTAGCCCTGATCAGGGATCTCGGCGTCAAGTCTTATCGATTCTCGATCGCGTGGCCGCGGGTGTTTGCGGAAGGCACCGGCAAGCCGAACCCGAAAGGGCTCGACTTCTACAACCGCCTGATCGACGAATTGCTCGCCAACGGCATCGAGCCCTACGCCACGCTCTATCACTGGGATCTGCCGCAAGCGCTGGAAGACCGTGTCGGTGGTTGGCAATCGAGCGAGACCTCAAGGGCGTTCGGCGACTACGCGGCCTATATCGCGGAGCACATCACCGACCGGGTGAAGAATATCTTCACCGTCAACGAGGCCGGCAGGTTCGTCAATTTCGGCTATGGCTGGGGCATCGACGCCCCCGGGCTCAAACTGCCGACCGCGCAATTGAACCAAGTCCGCCATCACGTCGCGCTCGGCCATGGGCTTGCGGTGCAGGCGATCCGCGCCAAGGGACGCGCCGGCACCAGGGTCGGCGTCGCCGAGAATATCGCGGCTTGCGTGCCCGCGATCGCAACGCCGGAAAACATCCGCGCCGCCGAGATAGCCACGCGCGAATTGAACGCGGGTTTCCTCGGCGTGATCCTGGAGGGCAAATACACCGAGGGCTTCCTCGAATATGCCGGTGCCAACGCGCCCAAATTCACCCCCGAGGAACTGAAGATCATCGCTTCGCCGACCGATTTCGTCGGGCTCAACATCTACGCGCCGCAATTCTACATCACGGCCTCAGACCGCAAGCCGCATTTCAACGTACTCCCGTTCCCGACCTCGTTCCCGCACATGAACTCGGAATGGCTGCGAATCGGTCCGGAGACGATCTATTGGGCGCCAAGGCTCGCGGCGAAGATCTGGAATATCGAAAATATCTATATCAGCGAGAACGGCACCTCGTCCGAGGACAAGCTTACGGCCGATGGCAAAGTCTACGATCTCGATCGCATCATGTATCTGCGCAACTATTTGACGCAGCTCCAGCGCGCGACATCGGAGGGCATCCCGGTGCGCGGCTATTTTCTCTGGAGCCTGATGGACAATTTCGAGTGGATCTTCGGCTACGAGAAGCGCTTTGGGCTCTACCGGGTCGACTTCGAGACGCAAGCGCGGGTGCCGAAACTGAGTGCGGAATTCTATCGCGACGTGGTGGCGAAGAACGCGATCGGGGTTTGATGGCTGGGTCCGACGTGCAGCCAACGGCCGGGAACCCGAGGAACGACGGGTCACCACGGGCGTTCTCAATTGGAAGCGCCGATCTTTCGGAAGACACATCATGACAGACACCAGAGACATCCAGCATGGCGTCAACGATCCCGTCAGCGGCGTCGACGTGAAGCGCAAGTTCAAGGACAATCAGAGCCCGCATGAGCGGGCGCAGACCGCGGCCGATGTCCGCGCCGATCCCTCGCCCGAGCCGGACGAGCCGTTCCTGCCCGAAGCGCTGCGGCGACCGCCGACCGCTCCGCTCAATCCGCGCACGGGACGCCGCCCGACCAAGTAAGCAGCAAATCAATGCGCCATCAGAACACGCCGCTGCAGGCGAGCGCCTTGCGGACATGCTCGAGTTCCTCCTCGTCCGCAACCACGTCGAGGATGATATTGCCGACGCCCAATTCGGCGAAGCTGCGCAGCTTTGCGCCGATGTCGGCATAGCTACCGACGAGATACGGGCAATCCGCCTGGAAGGTCAGGAAGGGAAGCAGCCAGTAGCCGTTGTGGTGGATCGCGCCGTCCTGCTCATCATCGCCAAGTCGCCGTTTCCAGACGGAATCGGTGTTCTCCATCGTCAGCTTGAACAATTCGCGATTGTCGTCGCTGTCCTGAAATCGAAGCTTTGCGGCCCGCCTTGCCTCCTCGCGGCTTTCCCTCGCAAAGATCCCGAAATTCAATCCGGGAGCCTTTATTCCCTGCTCGAGGTCGGGCGGGAGCATCTGCATCATCAGGCATTGCATCTCCGCCGCCACGCGGCGGGCATCGTCCGATTGGCCCGCGATCAGGAATTCCGGCATCAATTCCGCCGGCAGGCGCGGCCAGATTTGCAGATCGTTCGTGGTGTAGAACCTGCCCCGGAAACTGAGGGGCCGCGCGCTCGCGAGCAATTGGCGCACCACGGCGATGAACTCGCCTAGCCTTGCATATCGCTCGGCATGGGACTGCTCGTCGCCCAGCCCGTGCAGATCGCTCAGCGCGGTCCCCGTGATCATGTTCAGATAAACTTTCCGGCCGTAGAGCAGTGCAAAGGAGGAGATCAGCTTCGCCGCGGTGAACGGATGCAGATAGACCGGATTGACCGCGATCAGCGGCGCGCAACGTTGCGTGTGCGCGAGGATATGCTGGGCCATCGCCCACGGCTCGACGAATACGTCATTGCCGGCAAACAGCAAGATTCCTTCGAAGCCGTTGCGGTCGGCGAAATGCGCGATCCGCATCAGCTCGTCGGCATATTTTGTAGGATCGCGGTTGCGCGAAACGGCGGGGAATACGCGGAGCCTGGTTTTCGTCGCCGACAGCTCGGATGATCGGGATTTGCGCTTGCTCGCGGTCATGCCGGGCAAGCGCCGCGCGCGAGCGACCATGGGCGATGCACGATGGGAGGATCGTCCGAGATGTGCGGCCCGAAGCCGATCTGCCGGCCGGAGATCAGCCTTGAAAACTGATCGAACGGCAGATCGAGCCCGCGGCCTCGCGCCTTGATGCGCATGGCATCGATGTCGCGCAGCGTCTACCTGCTCTTCTTTTTCTTCTTCTTTTTGGCCTTCTTGGCCGACTTGCCCAACTTCGCCAAACCCTTTTCAGCCAAGGCCAAAGCGATCCTGAGCTGATCCCGCTCACTTTTGAGCAAATCCCTCAGGTTCTTCTTTTCGTCGGGTGTCAATTTATCGAAATCAAGATACGGAACAAATCCCATAGTAAATACCCCGGGTTTCCCGCGACCTTGTCAGGCGCGAGAACAATGTTGCTCGCGAAGCGACAAATAATCAAGGTAGTTTTCTCGCTCGTTACAGCCTGGAGTGATTGCGGACTGCGCGCATTACGCGGCGCGGCGACGGAGCAAACGTTGCAACGACGCACTGGGTTGCGCTGCAGCGCGCGTGAGGATCACGACAAGATCCTCCATCCATTGTGGAATCACATGGTGCCCGAACAGCTCGCGCTTGTAGCTGCACGAGCCGGTGATGCCGGTCGGCCGCTCCTTCAGCATCAGCGAGAGCCAGGTCTGATTGACCGGCAGCACCGGCTGCCCTTCGCGGTAGGCGCTTCCAAGCGTGCGTATCTTCACATCCGAAAACTTCAGCGGCTGGCGCAGCGGATTCTGCAAGGTGAAGTAGACCTGGATCAGGGAGGCGGGATCGATGCCCGCTTCCGCGAGCCGCGCGGCGAGGATGTTGAAGGGCAATTCCTGTCTGGCATGAGCTTCGAGAACGCTGTCGCGCACGCGGGCGAAGGCCTGTCGGAACGAAAGTCCTGGATCGATGCGGGTGCGGACGATCACGGTGTTCTCGAATGGTCCGATCACCTGCTCAGTATCAGGCCGGGAGCGATTGGCCATCGCAGTGGCAACGCAAATGTCATCGCGGCCGGTTTGTATCGCAAGCAGTGTCTTCAGGCCGGTCAACAGCGCCATGAACAGCGTGCCGTTCTCCCGGCTCGCAAAGGCGGTCAGCGCTGTGACCAGATCGCCCGACAGGCGCACCGGCTGATGATCGCTGGGTGGGGCTGGCGCGACGTCGGCGGCATTGCCGAAGACCGGCGCGGCCCCGCGCAAATTCTCCTTCCAATAGCTGGCCTGCCACTCCGCCGCGTCGGTGGCACACCATCCCCGCTGTTTGCGCGCCGCATCGGAGAACGGCAAGGCCGGTTGCAGCGCCGGTACCGAGCGACGATCCACGAGCGACGCATAGCGTTGCGAGATCTCGTCAAAGAGGATTCCGATTGACCAGCCATCGGCGATGGCGTGATGGATCGTGAGCAGCAGCACATGGTCGTCTGGCCCCAATCGCAACAGGCGCGCCCGCCATAGCGGCGCGCGTGTGAGGTCAAATGGCGTCCGGGCTTCCTGCTCGGCGCGGAGCCTGGCCTTCCTTAATTGCAGTTGGCTGACGCGCTTGTCGCCCGGCGATCCGCGCACCGTCAGATCTTCGACGTTCAATGGCGCGGCGCGCTTGCCGGGCGGCGTGATCATGACCACAGGCTCGTCGCCATCCCAGCCCAAGGCGGTGCGCAGCGACTCGTGACCGCGCATCACCTCACCAAGACTCTTCTTCAGCGCGGCGAGATCGAGCGGCCCCTGCAGCCGCAGTGCAAAGGGCAGGTTGAACAGAGGAAGCCCCGGAAGCTCGCGCTCGACGCCGAGCATCTGGGCCTGCGCGATGGACGGCAGGCGCGAACCCGTTTCCACGACATCCGGAATAATCGGCAGAACCTGCTGCGGCTTCCTTGCCAACGCATCGTCGATGCGCTGCGCGAGTTCTGCCACGGTCGGCGCTTCGAAGATCGTCTTGATCGGCAACGACACGCCGAACGCCCGCGCGACGCGCGCCATCGCCTGGCCCGCCAACAATGAATGGCCGCCGAGGTCGAAGAAATTGTCGGTGACGCCGATGCTCGAGATTTTCAGCAGATCGATCCAGATATCGGTCAGCGTCTTTTCGGTGCCGCGCCGCGCCGATATCGTCACGCGGGCGGCCGTCGGCTCGGATTGGTACGCTCCCCTCAGCGCAACACGGTCGACCTTGCCGTGGCTGTTCAGCGGAATGCGTTCGAGGAACAGGAAGGCCGCGGGCACCATGTAGCCCGGCAGCCTGTTCTTGAGGAAATCGCGCAGTGCACCGGCATCCGGCCGGCTGCCCGAAGCCGCAACGATGTGCGCGACCAGGCGGATCTCACCGCCGGCGTCGCGCGGCTCGACGATGGCGGCACGGATATCCGGATGATCAAGCAGAACATGCTCGATCTCCTTCAGCTCGATCCGATAGCCGCGGATCTTCACCTGATCGTCGATGCGACCGAGGCACTCGATCGTGCCGTCGGCGCGGCGCCGGGCGAGATCGCCGGTCCGATACAAACGTGCGTCCGCATCTTGCGAATACGGATCGCGCAGGAAACGCTCATTTGTCTGCCCGGGATCATTGATGTAGCCGCGCCCGACCCCCGCGCCGCCGACACAGAGCTCCCCCACGATCCCGGCCGGCACCGGCTGCAGATGCGGATCGAGCACGTAGAGTCGCGTATTTGGCAAGGGGCGGCCGATCGGAACGCTGATCGCGAGCGCCGGCGGTCCGGTCAACCGATGGAGCGCGACGTCATCGGAGCACTCCGATGCGCCGTAGGCGTCGACCAGTGGCACATCGGGAAACCGCCTGAACCAGGCGCAGCAGAGATCGACGGCGAGCGGCTCGCCGGTCGAGATCAGGAGGCGCAGGCAGGAGAAAGCGCGCGGCACCGGCGGTTGGGCGGCTTGTTCAAGGATAACCCGCAGCAGCGATGGCACGATCTGCAGCACCGTCACCCCTGCCCGCTCGATTTCTGGCGCGAGCAGTTCGGGATCGCGCACGATCTCGTCGGCACAAATGTGGACGCGCGCACCGACTACGGGACCGGCGAGAAACTGCCAGACCGAGATCACAAAGCTCTGCGGCGCGGTCTGCGCGATCACGTCCGCAGACGACAGGCCAAGCTCGGAGATCAGGGACGCAAGATGATTGGACAATCCGCGCTGCTCGATCATCACGCCCTTCGGCGTCCCCGACGAGCCCGAGGTGTAGATGACATAGGCAAGACTCGATGGCGCGCGCCGCGCCGGCTTCACCGGATTAGCGGCGGCCAGGCCTTCAAGATGGACAATCGGCATGCGCTGCCGAATGGGCGAGCGGGAAAGCACTTCCTGTAGCGCCGAGGAGCAGCTTGCACCGACCAACAGCAAACCCGCACCGCTGGATGTCAGGATCTCGGCCAGCCGCGCGGCGGGCTGGGCCGGATCCAGGCACAGGAAAGCCGCCCCGACACGCTGTACCGCGAGCATCGCAGCCAGCAAATCGGGGCTTCGCTCGACGAACAGCGCGACCAGCCTCTCGTCGCCGATCCCCTCCTGCGCGAGCCGCGCGGCGATCGCCGCAATGCGATCGGCGAGCTCACGGTAGCTGAGACGCATCTCGCCTGCGGAGACTGCGATCGCCTCCGGCGCACGTGCGACCTGCTGGTCGAACCGTTCGCAGAGATCGAAGACACTGAAATCGGCTTCGACCCCATTGCAATCCGCCAGCGCGCGGCGGCGCTCCGCCGGCGACAGCAGCGGCAATCGCGAAATCTGCTCCTCGGGATCGGCAATGACAGCGCTCAGAAGCCGCTCGAAATGTGCCGCCATTCCCGCAATCGTCGACGCATCGAACAGGTCGGTGCTGTATTCGAAGAAGCCTGAAAAACGGCCATCGGTCTCGACCAGCTCGAGCGTGATGTCGAAGCGCGAAATCTGCGGATCGATCTCGAGACGCTGCGTCGACAATCCCGGAAACGTCGCCGCCTCGATCGAAGCGCTCTGCAGGATGAACATCACCGGAAATAGCGGATTGCCGTCGCGGCTGCGCGACACCTGCAGCGCCTGCAGCACCTCCTCGATCGGTAGATCCTGGTTGCGATAGGCATCGAGCGTGACCTGCCGCACCCGCCGCAGCAGCTCGCCGAAGGTCGGATCGCCGGAGCAGTCGGTGCGCAGGATCACGGTGTTGGCAAATAGCCCGATCAGGCGTTCGGTCTGGATCTGGTTGCGGTTCGCGATCAGCGAGCCGATCGCGACATCCTCATGGCCGGTGTAGCGATGGAGCAGGCATTGAAACGCCGCGAGCAGCGTCATGAACGGCGTGACGCCCTTCGCCTGGCTCAGCGACCTCAGCCGCGCCGACAGGCCTTGCGGCAGTTCGAGGTAATGCCGGGCGCCGCGACCGCTCCAGGTCTGTGGACGCGGGCGATCGGTGTGCAGCGGCAGCGTCGTGACGCCATCGAGTTGCCTACGCCAATAGCTCAACTGCTCCTTCGCCACCGGCGTCGCCGCCCAATCCTGCTGCCACGCAGCAAAATCGCGATATTGGAAAGCGAGCGGAGGCAGCGCGGCCACGCGTCCCGCGCAGCTCGCCGCATAATGCGCTTCGAGCTCCTGCCAGAACAGCCGCTGCGACCAGCCGTCGGTGACGAGGTGATGGATGTTGATCACGAGCGCATGATCGGTCGCGCTGAAGCGCAGCAGCCTGACTTTGAGCGGCGGCTCACGTTCGAGATCGAATTGGTGATGCGCCAGTTTCAGCGCTTCCCGCCGGATCGTTTTTTCGCGCTCACCCTTTGCGCATCCCTTCAGGTCCACGTATTCGAACCGTGGCATCGCCGCGTCGACGCGGTGCACCGGCTCGCCCAGCCATTCGGAGAAGGTCGAGCGCAAGACCTCATGCCGCTCGCAAAGCGCTGCGATGCTCGCCTCGAATGCGGCAACGTCGAGCCGGCCGGACAGGCGCGCCACTTCGACGACATTGTAATTGTATTTGGTCTGGTCCAGCCGGGTGAGGACGTACATCCGCTGCTGCTGGAACGAGAGCGGCGCACGGCCTGACTCCGTTGCGGTCTTGCGCCATCCCGGCAGCGCGACGTCGCGTTCCGCTGCGCGCGATTGCAGCCGCCCAGCAAGCTCAGCGACCGTCGGCGCGTCGAAAATGTCCTTGAACGAGAGATCGGTCCCGAATTGTTCACGCAGGCGCGATAGCATTTGCGTCACCGCAAGCGAATCCGCGCCCAGCGCGAAGACGTCCTGATCGACGCTGACCTGCTCCACCTCCAGGAGCCTCGCCCAGATCTCGGCCAATTGCCGCTCCAACTCAGAGCGAGGCAAACGCCTGTGTTCGGTGTCCTCGCTTGCCGGTCCGGCCGACACCAATTCGACAAGCGCGCTTCGCTTGAGCTTGCCGCTCGCCCCTTTCGGCAACGCCTGAACCATCCGGATCAGGCTCGGCACCTTGTAGGCGGCGAGCCGCTGCCGCGCGAACTGCCGAAGCTGATGCGCTGTGGCGCCGGACTGCGGCCGCAGCACGATCGCTGCGCCGACGGTCTCGCCGAGCTTCTGGTGCGGAATTCCGAAGGCGCCGGCCTCGAGCACATCGGGATGGCTCAGCAACGCCTCTTCCACTTCCAGCGGCGAAATCTTCTGCCCGCCGCGGTTGATGACGTCCTTGATGCGGCCGACGATGAAGAGATAACCGTCCGTGTCGAGGTAGCCGAGGTCGCCGGTCCTGAACCAGCCGTCCCGGAAGGCGGATTTGGTCGCCTCGGGATCGTTGTAATAGCCCCGGCTGATGGTGGGGCCACGCAGCATGATCTCGCCGCGCTCGCCGACGGGCAGCCGCCGGCCTTCATTGTCCATGATCGCGATCTCGGGACCGGCGGGCAGGCCGACCGAGCCCGGCTTGCGCAAGTGGCAAGGGTTGGCGGCGATCTGGGATGCGCCTTCCGTCATGCCGTAGATCTCGATCACGGGCACGCCGAACCGCGCTTCCAGTCCTTGGAGGATGGCGGGGGCAAGCGACGCCGATGCCGAGCGGATCACGCGCAGCGAAGACCCCCGCGTCATCTCTGTGTCATGCTCTGAAGCGGACAGCAGCGCGCGGTGGATGGTCGGCACCGCAGTATACCAGGTCGGCTTCAACTCCTTCAGGCAGGTGAAGAAGGACACGGGATCGAAGCCCGCGGTGCAGATCACGCTCGATCCAGCCGCGAGCGCCGTGAGCAGGCCGGATATCAGGGCATGCGCGTGAAACAGCGGCAGCACGTTGAGCAGGCGATCCTGTGGCCCGAGCGCGAAGACGACCCCAGCATTGTAGGCCGAAAGACACACGCTCGCATGGGTCAGCGGTACCATCTTGGGACGAGACGCCGTACCCGAGGTCAGCAGGATGAAGGCATCATCCTCTCCGCGCGCGGCCCCGCCCACAATGGCAGGCCCAACCGACGAACCTGCCAATTCGAAGGCGCCAAGACCCTGGCCGGCCCGGGGCGACAGATCGATCACAGCAACCCCCAACGCGTGCGCGGCGGCCCGGCTTGCGGAGCCCGCTTCCGCAGCCGTGACGAGCGCGGCAAGCTCCAGCTCACTGAAATAGCGCTGCAATTCATCCCCGGTCAGATCCGGATTGACCGGGATGCAGACGGCTGCTGTTGCTACCGCAATAAGGGCCAGCGCGTTATCGACGCCCCGCGGCAATACCAGCGCCACGCGATCGCCCTGGGCGATGCCGAGCCCGCGCAATTGACGGACGGTATCACTGGTGCGCGTGGCAAGCTCGGCATAGGTCACCGCACCGCGCCCGGGAGCAAGCACCGCGGTCTGGTCGGGCGCGTTGCGGGAATAGAAATCAAGGATATCCCCGATGCACGAAAAGGCTTGGATGCACGAAAGGGCTTGGCCTCCGGTGCTGCTGCCGGCCGGTCCTTGCGACGGTGTGGCTCCGACGTCCGACAAGCTCGTGCCTTTTTGCTCGAGTTGAGCTATTGTTCTTGAACTTCGCCAATCCGTCCAGACCAAGGTCGGGCAAAAGTCCCCTAAATGTGCGCAACCAAACGGAGACACGTCCTTTCTCCTGAGATGCAGCCCGACGGATAATTATGCCGGAGAATAAGCCAAGTTCTGAAACGACAGATGGCTTGAAGCACTGGCTTGAGGAGATCGGCCTCGGCCAATACGGCGATCTTTTCATCCAGCACCGCATCGGCCTCGATGTCATCCCCGATCTGACCGAAGAGGATCTGGCGAAGCTTGGTTTGCCGATGGGTGATCGCAGGCGCCTGCAGCGCGCGATAGGTTCGCTCATTCCGATCGCACCGGCGAGCAATCCGGTAGCGGGTCGCAGCGTCCCGCCGAGAACAGGGAATGTCGCCGAGCGGCGCCAGCTCACCGCCATGTTCTGCGACATGGTCGGCTCCACCTCGCTCTCCGAGCAGTTCGATCCCGAGGACGTGCGCGACATCATCGGCCGCTTCAGGGAGACCTGCGTCCGGATCGTGAAGCATTATGACGGCTTCGCCGCGCGCTATATCGGCGACGCCATCCTGATCTATTTCGGCTATCCGCATGCGCATGAAGACGACGCCGAGCGTGCCGTGCGCGCCGGGCTTGAGATCGTGGAGGCGCTGTCATCGGCGCAAGGCGGCGAGTCGCGAGCGGCGTCCAGCTACACGCCAGCGGTTCGAATCGGAATTGCGACCGGCCTTGCCGTCGTCGGAGACCTGATCGGACAGAGCACCGAGGAACGCGACTCCGCCATCGGCGAAACGCTGAACCTCGCCGCCAGGCTGCAGCCGCTGGCCCCCGTCAATGGGGTGGTCATCGCGTCCTCGACGCAATCCCTATTGAGGGGAAAGTTCGACTACCAGAACCTCGGCATTCACACGCTCAAGGGGATATCCGAAAAAGTCCAGGCCTGGCGCGTGGTCCGACGCGCGCGCATGGAAACACGCTTCGCTGCGGCGATGGGCGCGAGATTGACGCCGCTCGTCAACCGGCAGGAGGAAATCGCGCTGCTGATGCGACGCTGGCAACAGGCCAAGCAGGGTCATGGCCAGGTCGTGCTGCTGTCGGGAGAGCCTGGAATCGGCAAGTCGCGCATTTTCCAGGAGATTCACGAACGGGTCGCCGGCGAGCACCACGGGCAGTTGTCGTTCCAGTGTTCTCCCTATTACACCGGCACCGCGTTCTATCCGTTTATCGAGCAGTTCAAATTCGCGATCGGACTTGATCGCGAAGGCTCTGCTGTGCTGGCGCTTTCGAGCCTCGAGGCAGCCGTGGCCGCCGCAAAGGGCAATGTACAGCAGGTGGTGCCGATCTTTGCGGCGCTGCTGTCGATCTCGACCGGCGATCGGCACGCGCTGCCGGAGCTTTCGCCACAGCAGCACAAGGATGTGACGGTCGCCGCGCTGGTGAACCATCTGGTCGGGCTTGCGCGCGACCGGCCATTGATGATCGCCTTGGAGGATGCCCACTGGATCGATCCTACCTCGCGGGAAGTGCTCGATCTGTTGGTAGAGAGGGCTCAGAACGCGGCCATCCTCGTGATCGTCACCTGCCGCCCGGAATTCAAGCCGAGCTGGAATGCGCATCGCCACATCACGGCATTGACGCTCAACCGGCTCAGCCGGCAACTGCGGACGACATTGGTCGAGCGGGTCGCAGGCCGGCGGGAGCTGCCGAGGGAAGTCGTCGAGGAGATCATCGTCAGGACCGACGGCGTGCCGCTGTTCCTGGAAGAGCTGACCAAGGCCGTCATCGAATCCAACCTGCTCACCGAGCGGCATGGGCGCTACGTCTTCACCGGACCATGGCGCCAGCTCTCGATCCCGGCCACCCTGACCGACTCGCTGATGGCGCGCCTCGATCGCATGGGGCCGTTCAAGAAGATCGCACAGATCGGGGCCACGATCGGCCGGGAGTTCTCCTATGAGATCCTTTGTGCGGTCGCCGAATCGCCGGCGGAGCAGATCGAGGCGGCGCTTGATCATCTCGAGCAAGCGGGGCTGATCGTTCGCCGCGGTCATCAGCCAGATGCGGTCTATGCCTTCAAGCATGTGATGATCCAGGACGCGGCGCATTCGAGCCTCCTGCACAGCGAAAGACGAAGGCTGCATTCGCGAATCGCGGAGGTGATCGCGGAGATCTATCCGGAACGCACCGAGCGCGAGCCCGAGCTTTTCGCCTATCACCTGACCGAATCCGGCCAAGCCGAACCGGCCGTTGGTTTCTGGCTGAAGGCGGGCAAGCAGTCCGCAAAAGCGGGCGCCAATCTGGAAGCGATCAGCCATCTCCGGCGTGGCCTCGGCGTCACCCAAAGCCATCCCAAGATGATGCGACGCGACGAAATGGAGCTGGAGCTTCGCACCGCTTTGGGCAACGCCTTGATCGCCGCCAAGGGCTACGCCGCGCAGGAGGTCGAGGAAAACTACACCCAGGCGCTCGAGCTCGGCCGCCAGCTTGACGATGAGGCCAATGTGTTCACGGCGACCCGCGGGCTTTGGGTGTACCATTTCATCCGTGCCGATCTGAAGCGCGCCCATGATCTCAGCGTCGAGCTCCTGCAGTTCGCGAAGCGGGTACGCCCGAACGCAACCCCGCAATCGATACAGCAGCATGCCGGGTATCTGATCGAGGCCCACAGGTCGATTGCCATGACCATGCTCTATCGCGGGCGATTTGCGGCTTCGCACTATCATCTGCAGCGCTGCAACGGGCTCTATACCCCCGATCTGCACGGTGAACTGACCGAACGGCACGGTATCGACCCCGGCGTCGTCTCGCTGTCCTATCTCGGATATCTCCAGTGGTTTCTCGGCCGCCCCGATGCGGCGCGCCAGCACACCGAGGATGCGATCGTCAACGCCGAACAGTTGCGCCATCCATTCACGCTCGCCTTTGCCCTCGAGTTCGGCGCTTATCTTTGCCAGCACCTGCGCGATGTCGAGGGGACCATGAACTATGCCGACCGCGCCATGGTGGTCTCGTCGGATCATGGCTTCCAGCATTGGAAGCAGCAGGCAGGCATCCTGCGCGCATGGGCGATGGCCGAGCTCGGCGAGATCGACGAAGGGCTGAAGCAGATGCGGGTGGGACTGGAGGGCTATGAAGCCATGGACGCCTGGCTGGCGAGCTGCTGGTTCAGGAGCCTGCTCGCGACTGCCTATGCGAAAGCCGGCCGGCTGGAAGCGGCGCTGCGAACGCTGGACGGCGCCCTCGCGGTTGCGAGGCGGACCGGCGACCATTTCTTCCTCGCCGAGGTTTATCGCCTGCAGGGTGAAACGACCTTTGCCCAAGGCGGGTTAGCTGTGGCCGACGACGTCGAGGAGCTGTTCCGCCGTTCGATGGAGCTGGCCCGCCAGCAGAGCGCGCTTGCATGGGAGTTGCGGTCGGCCGTCAGCCTGGCACGCCTTTGGCGCGATGCCGGCAAGCGCGAGCAGGCCGTCGAACTGCTCGTGCCGGTCGCGGCGCAGTTCGCCGAGGGCTTCCGCACGCCGGACCTGAAGGAGGCGTGGAATCTGATGGAGGAACTCGGCGCGAATCCATCAAGGCAGCATCCGTGGGCGGACCAGACAGGGCTACACCGGGCGGGATGAGCGATCTGGCGGCGGCAAGACGAGGCTACGCGAAAGCGATCGGGCAACGCGAGCAGATTTCCTCCGCATGCCTGCTGCGGGCTTTCGCCACGGTACCGCGCGAGCACTTTGCGGGCGATGGCCCCTGGCGCATCCGCCGCGAGGCCGGACGCGGCTACAACTCCACCGCCGATGCCGACCCCGTTCATCTCTATGACGACGTGCTGGTCGCGATCGATGAACGGCGCAAGCTCGACACCGGACTGCCGAGCCTGTGGGCGCATTTCTTCGATGTACTCGACCTCAAGGAGAAAGAACGCGTCGTGCAGATCGGCTGCGGGCTCGGCTATTATTCGGCGATCCTGTCCAGGATCGTCGGCGCGCAAGGCAAGGTGCTTGCCATCGACTGTAACAAGGCACTGGCCAGCCGTGCCGCCGCCAATCTGAGGCGATACAAGAATGTCGAAGTGATCCACGGCGATGGCTGCAACGACGTAGGCGGGCCGGCCGATGTGATCATCGTCCATGCCGGCTTCAATCATCCGCATCCGCTGTGGATCGAATCGCTCCGCCGCAACGGCCGCCTGCTGGTCCCGCTGACCAAGCGGGGCCGGGCCGGCATCGTCATCAAGATCACCCGCCTCGCCCGCGGCTATCATGCCGAAGCCGTCAGGGGCATCAGGATCGTCCCCGGCAAGGGCCGAGGCAGCACCGCGCTCGCCGAACGCGTGACGGACTGGTGGGAGCGTGCCGTCGCCCTCGCACCGCTGCGGTTTCAAAGCATCGAGCAGGGGCTGCCGTCAGAACGGAAAGCATAGCGGCCGTCATCTGCATCGCCTCTTGATCTTCCTCAAAGCAGCCGCAGCAATCATCGCGCAAAGTCTTGAGCGACGAGAGGAGCACTTCATGTCGACTGCAGATTCATCAGTATCCGTTGGCGCACACTCTGGTGATCCGGCTCAACCGTCCTGGCTCCGCTCCAACTGGGGGCTTCTGCTCGCCATTGCCGTGCTGGTCATTGTGCTTGTGTTACCGACGCCACAGGGATTGTCGATGTCGGGCCATCGCATGCTGGCCGTGCTCGCCTTTGCCGTGATCGTCTGGATGACGGAGACGCTCGACTACGCGGTATCAGGCGTGGTCATCGCCGCGCTGATGGCCTTTCTGCTCGGCACGGCACCGAGCCTGACTAATCCGGCTGTAGCAATGGGCACCAGCGCGGGCTTGGGTCTTGCTTTCAGCGGCTTCGCCAACACCGCATTGGCACTGGTGGCGTCCGCGCTCTTCATCGCCGCCGCCATGACAGCCACAAAGCTCGACAGACGCATCGCCCTCTTCATTCTCTCCCGCGTCGGCACCGAAACCCGCCACGTCGTGATTGGTGCGATTCTTGTCGGTTTCATCATGTCGTTTCTGGTGCCTTCGACGACAGCGCGAGTCGCCTGCATCGTTCCGATCATGCTCGGCATCATCGCCGCCTTCGGCGTCAGCAAGAAGGGCGCCTTTGCCGGCATGCTGATGATCACCGCCACACAGACGGCCAGCATCTGGAATGTCGGCATCAAAACCGCGGCGGCGCAGAACATGGTTGCCGTAGGTTTCATCGAGAAGACGCTGAACCAGAGCATCACCTGGGGCGAATGGTTCGTCGCGGCGGCGCCGTTCGGGATCATCATGTCGGTGGTGCTCTATTTCGTGACGACGCGCATGATGCCGCCGGAAGTCAAGGAGGTACCCGGCGGTCGCGATGCGATCCGGCAGTCGCTCGCCGAATTGGGGCCGATGAAAGCGTCCGAGAAGAAGCTGCTTGCGATTTCGCTGACATTGCTTGCGTTCTGGGCGACCGAGGGCGTGCTGCACCGCTTCGATACGTCATCGACCACCATCGCGGCCGTTGCATTGATGTTCATGCCTGGCGTCGGAATCATGACGTGGAAGGAGGCGCAGCCGAAGATCCCGTGGGGGACCGTCGTGCTGTTCGGCGTCGGCATCAGCCTTGGCACCGCCCTGCTGCAGACCGGCGGCGCCGTCTGGCTGGCCAATCTGGTCGTGACCAAGTTTGGACTTCAGAACGCCAGCCCGCTGTTCATCCTCGGCGTGATGAGCCTGTTCTTGACAGTGATCCATCTCGGCTTCGCCAGCGCGACCGCGCTCGCTTCCGCGATGATCCCGATCGTCATTGCGGTCCTTCAGCATGTGGCAACGCCCGGCATCAATATGGTGGGCATGACCATGTTGCTGCAGTTCGTCGTGAGTTTCGGCTTCATTCTCGTGGTGAACGCGCCGCAAAACATGGTGGCCTATGGGACCGAGACCTTCGAGGCCAAGGACTTCGTTCGCACCGGCCTTGTGCTCACCATCGTCGCGCTTGCGCTGGTAATGCTGCTCGGCGCCACTTATTGGCATTGGCTCGGATACGTCTGAACCCCAATGAAGGGCGAGCCGTCCTGCATGTGGACGGCCAAGTGCGTCCCGCCGCTCAGAAGCGCCAGCTCAGGTTACCCTTGACCGAGTGATCATTCACTCTGTCGGAAAGCTGTCCTACATACGACACGCCGATCGTCACGTTCGGATTGATGTTCAGATCGACGCCGCTTTCGACCAGCGCGGCATCGCGCGCCAGCGGCACGCCGGAAATGCTGAAGGCGCTCCCCAAACTCTGGAATGCGAGTGCCGCGCTCGGCGTCACATCGCCAAAAGCATGTTGCCACGCCAACGAAGCGCGCGGCGTCAGCATCATGCCATTCTGCAACTGGACGCCGGTGGCGATGCGTGCTCCGAGGGTGGAATAGCCGATATCGTTGCGGGTCGACGATCCCATGAGCGCGGCAAGACCTCCACGCTCGCCGAAACCATCCGTATCCAGGTGCACCCAGGCCAGACCGGCGAACGGCTCGGCGGCGACATTGCCAAAGCGAATGCTATGGCCGACCTCGCCGAACACCTGGGCGGTGGTGGCGTTGTAACGTGCCGTTGCCTGGTCGGCGAAGCCGGGAAACAGGATAGCTCGGCTGGTGTCGATCGTACTCCAGCTCCCGGCCACGCCTGAACGCAGGTTCCAGGGGCCGTATGCGGCGCCGGCATAGGCGGCCAGATGCGCCGTGTCGACATTGGCGGCGCTTGCCTGCGCATTCACCCGCACGTTCGAATTGGTATAGCCGCCGGCGATGCCGGCACGCCAGTTGGCGCCGAAGCTGCTGTCGACGCCGGAGAAGAAACCGCCGAGGTTGCGGCTCACGTCGGCAGCATTGCCATCGCTGCCTATCTTGCCCCAGGCGCCGACGCCCTGCGCCCACCAGGCAATATCGGGGCCGCGCGGCGGCCCCGGGGCGAGCGGACTTTTCGTGGGGAAGGCCGTTCTTCTCGTGCCGGCATAGGCAAGTGCGGCGCCGGTATTGCCCGCGGCGGAATCGGCATGTGCCAGCAGCGGCCCGCCGGCCGTGAGGGCTGCGAACGGTCCCAACTGGTCGGCAAAGGATGCCTGGCGCAGGCGTCCGAGCACCGCCTGGCGCAAGTAGCGGCTGTCATCGAGCATGGTCGTCTGCACGCTGCCATGTATCTCGCCCGAGAGCGCATCGAAGGCCTGCCGGGCTCCCGCAACCGAGGGCTGGGTGAGCAACGCCTGGAATAGAGGGCTGCTCGCAGGCAGCGCGCCAGCCGCCTCGGCAACGCTCGTCTGGTTCGGAGTGATGGCGGCGCTCGCGAAGCTACTGACCTGTTCGAGCGTCAACAGCACGGAGGTCGGTGTGTAGCTCAGAATCGGACTGAGGAACGCATAATCGGTAGCCGACGAGACACCGGAGAAGCTGCCGCTGACACCGTCTTGCGCCGTCAGGATCGTGTAGGCGAGGTCAGGCGTGAAAGCGCCAAGTGTCTGTACCGTCCCGCCTGTCAGGCTGGCGTGTCCACTTGCCGCGATCAGATCGGCCTGGCCCGTGGGATTCAGCTCCGCAACGTAAGTGGATCCTGGTGCGAAGCTCACATTACCGGCGACATTCAGTGTGCCGATCGAATGGCCCGGCGCCACGACGCCGCCGCTTGCTGCGCTCAGGCCGCCGATCGTGCCATTGCCCACCAGCATGCCGCCGGCATTGACCGACACCGGCGATATCAGCGAGCCATCCACGCCCAGAACACCCGCGTTCACGTTGGTCGGTCCAGTGTAGGTGCTGGCGCCTGTCAGCGAGAATGTGCCCGACCCGCTCTTGACCAGCCCACCGGACCCGGTGATGGCGCCGGAGAAGACCGTAGAGGTGTTGTCGTTGCCGGCCGTGAGCGCAGCCGAGCCCAGCGCGACTTGACCTGCGCCCGCAAGCGATCCGATGGTCTGGTTGAAGCTGTTGAGGTCGAGCGTGGTCCCGCCTGCGACCGTATAGGCGCTGTTGGGGGAAAGCACGTTCGCCGCGCCCGCTTGCAGCGTGCCGGCGTTGACGAGAGTCGGGCCCACGTAAGAGCCGGCACCCGCGACGGTCAGCATCCCCGCACCTGTCTTGGTGAGGCCGCCCGTCCCGCCGAACGTCCCTGAGAAGGTCGTATTGAAGCCGTTCGTATCGATCGCGCCGCCATTGCCGTTCAGCGTAACGCCACGCGCCGTATTGAAGCCGGCGCCAAGCTGAAGGCTGCCGCCATCGAAGGTCAGTCCGCCCGTGGTCGCACCGAGATTGCTATCCGCGGTCACCTGCAGAGCGCCGCCATTCAGGAACGTTCCACCGGCATAGCTGTTGCTGCCGGTCAGCGCCAGAGATCCGGCTCCGCTCTTTGCGAGCCTGCCGGTCCCCGACAGCACGCCACTCCATGTTGCGCTCAACCCATTCGTGTCGATCGTAGCGACGCCACCGGTCAACGTCGCGTTCACGCCTGTCACGAGCGGGGCCTCGATCACCCTGATCGTGCCACCGCCGACATTGAACTGATAATCCGGATTATTGTTGTTGTAGGAAGCGAGCAGGCTGTTGCCGCCGATCTCGAGCGCGCCGCCGTTGAGATTGTATGTGCCCGTGCTGGTGTTGAGGCCGGAGAGATGGAGCGTCGATCCATTGTGGACGCGCAGGATGCCGCTGGTTTGATTGATTACTCCCTGCGATTGCGCCTGAGCCGCATCCGTGTTGCCATATCCGACGATGAGACGGCCACCGCCGGACAGATCGACGACACCACCGCCGATGTTGAGCGTGCCGGCACTTCCGGGCCTGCCTGTGCCAGAGGTACGCCCAAGGCCGTTGAGGCCACCGTCGAGGTGAAGCTCGCCGCCGCTGATGTTGTATGTGCCGACGCCACCCTGGTTGCCGATGTTCATCGAGGCGCAGTGACTGATGTCGCCGCAGGTAGGGGTCACCCTGACTATGCCGCCCGTTTGATTGACCGTGCCCACTCCACCGAAGTCGCCGATCTGCAAGCCGGTACCGAAGGTGATGAGACCACCCGAAACGTTCAACGCACCGACATTGGGCGTGCCGCCGGTGACGCCCTCACCCACCGCGAGATAGGTGATCGTCGTGCTTCCGCTTGTCTGCGCCATCGCGCCTTGAACGATGTAGCTTTCACCCTGCGTGAGCGTGGCACCATCGATGGTCAGCGTACCTGAACCAATCTTGGCGAAGGTCCCATAAGGAGGGTTGTATCCCTGGTTGGTCATGTCGATCGTGCCGGAGAACGCAGTATCGGTATTGTTGGCCCCAACCGCGAGACCTTGGGTTCCAAGCGTGACGATGCCGCCACCACCGATCGATCCCACGATCTGATTGGCGTTGGAAAGCGCCAAGCTCGCGCCGGGCGCGACCGTCACATCAGTGTTGGGAGCGAACGCCTGACTCCCGGACAGTGCCAGATTGCCCGCCACGATATTGACCGGATTGGCGCCGGTTGCGATCGCGGCGTCGAGTTCGCCTTGCGTGCTGACGTCGATCGCCCTTGCGTCTGACACATACAGCATTAGCGCTGACGTCGTGGATAGTGCCACCCAGTGTCGCAGATGCCTGACCAAAGGCATCTCTCGTCGTGATGAAGCAAGCATTCGAATCCCCAAGCCTGCGATTCGCAAGCGTGACACCGTGGGACTCGTGAAGTCTGTTCGATTTCGGACAGACTTCTGCTCGAAGAGGCAACCCAGAAATGCTTCCGTGGGACTTGGTTAATCAACCGATGCGCGCGGAAACTGCAGCAAATTGTCGCGCTGTCCGTCGCGTGCGCCGCGTATCCGTAAATAGTGCATCGAATTGTCTACGCGTCGCCGCGTAGCATTCGCAGGCCTCCGTTTCGAGGCGTGCACGGCCGAGGATATTCACTCGACCGTGCCTATAGTGAATCAAGCCGGCCTTCTGCAGGGAATTGGCTGCGATCGATACGCCGGAGCGCTGAACTCCAAGCGTCAGGGCGAGCAACTCGTGCGTGAGAGGAAAACTGTCCGAGCCAGCGCTGTCGTGCGCAACCAGAAGCCAGTGGCAGCAGCGCTGCCGAAGCGAGTGCAGGCGGTTGCATGCGGCGATCTGCGAGAATGCATCGACAACCAGACTGCTGTACCGGCGCAGAAGGGCCGAAGCTTCATCAGCTTGCGTGATCTTCCGCTCGAACGTGTCGCGATCGATGCGAAGCGCCATTCCCGGAATCCGGACGGCATATTCCCACATCGCGCCCCGGATTCCATGGATAGCGAAAAGTCCGACGACGCCTTCGTTTCCGACAGCTCCGATCTCGACAACTCGACCATCCTCCATGGCCTTGACGCGAGAAACCAAGCCTCGATCTATGAAGTAGAGGTGATCGATCGGTGCGCCGGCGCGAAAAAGGACTTGGTGCTGTCGCAGATTCACCGGTTCGAGATGCGGCAAAATGGATTCGAGGCGCGCGAGCATAAGCGCCCGCAACAACCGGTTGCCAGGATAGGCTTCCCCAAGTTCGTCGGCCATGCCTCCCCGGGTCTTTCTGCCACTTTCGGCCAAAGTACCCAGCCCTGACGTTGCGAACGCCATCACCGGAGTTCTGTTCCGAGGAACGACCGCATACCACCCATGCGTGCGAACAACCTTACGACAGTACCGACAATTGTCGCCGTGCTGGATTTGAGTTCGCCGAAAGCCGATGGGATCATCAGGGCGACCGGGCGTTTCCAAGAGCAAGGAACAGTGTCTGTTGCCACCGATCGCTTTCGATTTGATCGAGCACGGCAAGATCGAGCATCGGCCGCAAGGCACTGCCTTTCGGCAAGACGATCGCATATCTCTCGCTGCCGAAGCTGGTGTCGACGACACGGATCGCGCCTGAGAAGTCGTTACGAACGATCCAGGCGAGGAGCGGCTTGTCATGCACGAAGGCATCGATCTGACCGCGGCTCAATGCGGATAGGCCGCTTTGAGCGTCCGGGAATGCCCGGAAGGGAAGCTGCTGGCGCGTGAGGTAGTCGCTTGTCGGAGAGTTTGCGACGGCGCCGACACGCACGGATCGCAGGTCGTTGAAGCTGTGAACGGCGCCTTGCAGTTCTCTGCGCGTAAGGGTGGAGGTGATGCCGGCGGTGAACACGGCTATCGCGATGACGGAAGCGATCATCCACCCGGTCGCGACGATCCGCCCGGGGAGCGTTGCCGGTGCATTTGCGGCAGCTCCCGCCTGCGTCATAGCAATGGTCGACCACCAGAAGCTGGAGCCGAGCCCCTTGGCGCCTCCGCCGAAATGTTCCGTCTTCCGGCGCTCCAGCAGCCAAATGATGAAGCCCACCACCATCGCAAGACCAAGCAGCAGACCCACGGCCTGAAAGAAGCCGAAAGAGAGCAGCGCCCGTCCGATCGAGACCCAGGGGCTCTCATTGATCGGCACCGCAATCCCGAGCCCGGTGTTGTAGAAAGGTTGAGAAAAATCGACATTGCGTGCACGCGCAGCAGTCACAGTTACGGCTGCGACGCCGGCGTCGAAGGCGCCTTTCGCGACGCCATCAAGCAGGTCCTGCACATTCTCGGTCTCAACCAGGCGAAACTTCAGATGCGCGCGATCAGCTATCCTCTTCCAGAGCTCAATGCTGATACCGCCCCAGCTCCCATCCGGCTGCTTCATCGCGAAAGGCGGGGCTTCCTTGGTCGCCACCACCAATTCCTTGTCGGGGGCTATGCCTTGCGCGCGGACCGCGCCGCAGACGAGCGCAAGGATCGCCAGCGATAAAAAAGATATCAGGACCGATCGAAGCGACAAAATCACTGGTACGCCTTGACGATGCCGATCTCGCCGCTCTGCACGCTCACCGCAGCAGCGACGCTGCCTGCCCAAGCCGACGAGGTGACCGGGTGAAGTGGCGCGAATTCATTTTCGAACTCCACCGGATTCGCCGCGCGCCTTGGCTTGTCCCGCCCCCGAATGTCGGAACCCAAGAAGATCCGCGCGGATCCGACTATGCAATTCTTACTAGAATGATGGCAATTTGGCGCGCCACTCAGAACAAATTACGATCCGCCGCGTTTGGCGGGCCTCAGCCCGGCCTATTTCCAGCCACCGCCTGGCAACCGGCCGTGGCAAGGCGTGTCGCCGCAGCGCCCGCACGGCCCCCGCCAGTAACCCGGGGGGCAGCCATTCCAGCGATAAGCGTTGCGGTACGGCCCCCGATATCCGCCCGGGTTGATATGGATTGGCGGGGCTTCTCAGTTCGACTGGTCTGCCCACAGCCCGCCCATGTCGTGGAGCGCGGTTGCTATCCAATTGCGGCGTCGGCAATACGCCGAAGCTGCTTCGCTATCGCAAGAACTGTCTGAATCGCCAGAGGGAGAATCCGAACAAAATCGCTCCGATCACCAGCAGCGCGGCGATCTGCGGCCAGACCACGTCGAACCCTGCGCCGCGGAACAGCACGGCCTGCGCGAGGATGACAAAGTGGGTGTTGGGTGCGGCGAGCATGATGTTCTGGATGATCTCGGGCATGCTCTCCCGCGGCGTCGTGGCTCCTGACAACATCTGCAGTGGCATCAGCACCAGCATCATCAGGAGACCAAACTGCGGCATGGTCCCGCCGACAGTCGCCAGAAAGATGCCCAAGCTGGTCATGGCGAAGACGTAGAGTGCGGTGCCGAACAGGAACAGCGGAATCGAGCCTCCGATCCGGACTAACAGCAATCCCTGCACCACAAACACGAGCGACACGCTGGAGGCGAGAAGCACGACAAGGCCCATCGACCAGATCTTGCTCGCCATGATCTGGAATGGCGTTACCGGCATGACGAGCAGGTGCTCGATGGTGCCGTGCTCGCGCTCGCGGATCAGCGCGGCTCCGGTCAGGATGATCGACAGCATGGTGATGGAGGAGATGACGTTATTGATGGCGCCGAACCAGCCTTTGTTGAGCTCGGGGTTGAAGCGTGCGCGCAGGGCGAGCTCGATCGGGAGAGGCGCGGCCGATCGATAGCGGGCCAGAAACTCGCCGACCTCCTCGTTCACGATCGTCTGGATATAGCCGCCCCCGGTGAAGGCCTGCGACATGCGGGTCGCATCCACGTTGAGCTGGATGGCCGGCGATCGCTGAGCCAGAAGGTCGCGCTGGAAGTTCGGCGGAATGTTGAGCGCGAAGGTGTCGAGCCCCGCATCCATGCGGGGGTTCACGTCCGACTGCGAAATCAGGCGCGGTATCGTGAAATAGGGCGGATTGAACGCGGTGATGATGCGCGTCGATGCCGGCGACTTGTCCTCGTCAACGATGGTGAGCGCGGCCTGATTCAAGGTCTCGGGCTGCGCCCTGGAGGCCGTGTAGATAGAAACCGTGAAGGCATAGACGATCAGGATCATCAGCATCGGATCACGGAGAAGGCCCCGCAGTTCCTTGATGCCGAGTTGAACGACGTTGGCGATATGCATGTCTAGCTCGCCTGTTTCCTCAAGAGCACCACGCCAAGACCGAACAGCACCGGGATGGTCACGAGCAGCGCAACGAACTCGCCCGAGAGGTCACCGAAATCGAGCCCTTTCGAGAAAGTGCCGCGCGTGATGGTGACGAAATGTGCGGTCGGGTAGATTCGTCCGATGACGGCGCCGGCTCCCTGGAGAGACGACACCGGATCGACCAGGCCCGAATACTGGGTAGCAGGAATCATCGTCAGCAGCGCAGTCGCGAAGATCGCGGCGATCTGGCTGCTCATGAACGCTGATATCACAAGCCCCATCGCGGTCGTGATAATGACGTAGAGAAGCGCTGCGCCGGTGAAGGCCGGAAAACTGCCCGTGAATGGAACGCGGAAGACGAACACGGCAAAAGCCGTCAACAGGAAGAAATTCAGCATGGCGAGCGCCACATAGGGAAGCTGCTTGCCGACGAGAAATTCAAGCCGTGTTACTGGCGTTACGTAGAAATTGATGATCGATCCAAGCTCCTTTTCGCGCACGACGCTCAACGTCGCCAATATCGCAGGTATGATCAGCAGGAGGATCGGGATCACGGCGGGAGCCATCGCCACGATGCTCTTGAGGTCAGGGTTGTAGCGATAACGGATCTCAAGCTGGAAATCGCCCGACGCCGCGGCGTTGCCGTAGAGCAGTCTGGCGCGCTCGGTCAGCCAATGGGCATGCATCGCCTGCACGTAACCCCTCACGGTCTCTGCCCGCGAGGGCATGGCGCCGTCGATCCACGCGCCAATCTGGACGTTACGGCCGCGCGCCACGTCGCGCCCGAACCCCGGCGGAATCTCGAGCGCCAGGCTCAGCTCACCGCTGCGCATGCGGCTGTCGAGATCGTCGTAGTCGGTGATCGCTGGCAATTCGGTGAAAAAGCGCGATCCGGAAATCTGCAGGACGTAGTCGCGGCTAATCCCGGTTTCGTCGCGGTCCATGACGGCGAAGGATAGATTCTCGACGTCCATATTGATGCCGTAGCCCATCACGAACATCAGAATGAGACTGCCGAGAACGGCCAGCGTGGCACGGATCGGGTCGCGCCGCAGCTCGAGCGCCTCCCGGTGGGTGTAGGCGAATACGCGCCGCAGGTCGAAGAAGCGCATGAGTCGGTGGTGTGCCGCGGCGGCTTGGTCGCCCAGCCCGACTTCGCTCACTACGGCCGGTACGGCGGCCGGCAGCTTGGCGTCCGTCCTGCCGATCGCGTCCTGCAGATAGGCGACGAAGGCCTCCTCGAGACTGCCGCCGCCGCGCTGCTCGGCAAGCCTGGCCGGCGTGTCGCTGACCAGCACCCTGCCCGCATGCATCAGCGAGATGCGGTCGCAGCGCTCGGCTTCGTTCATGAAATGGGTCGAGACGAAGATCGTGACGTCGTCCCTGCGGGATAGCTCGGACAGGATTTGCCAAAAGCCGTCGCGCGCCACCGGATCGACGCCGGATGTCGGCTCGTCGAGAATCAGGATGTCGGGCGCATGAATCATCGCTACCGCGAGTGAGAGGCGCTGGCGGACCCCAAGCGGCAACGCATCGGGCAACGCTTCAATGACGTCGACGAGGTCGAACCGCTGTGCCATCTCCTGGACACGACCCTCGATGGTGTCAGGGGCAAGCCGGAATAGCCGCGCATGCAGCTCGAGGTTCTGCCGGATCGTCAATTCGGAATAGAGCGAGAAGGCCTGCGACATGTAGCCGACGCGGCGGCGGACATCCATGTCGCTCGGATCGACCTCATGGCCGAATAATCTCGCGATGCCTTCGCTGGCCGGCAACAATCCGGTCAGCACCTTCATGGTCGTGGTCTTGCCGCAGCCGTTTGAGCCGAGAAAGCCGAAGATTTCGCCGCGGGCAATGCGGAAGCTCACATTGTCGACGGCGGTGAAATCGCCGAACCTCACGGTAAGCTGCTCGGCCTCGATGGCGATGTCGTCGGCATGTTCGCTTCCGCGAGGCGGGATCGCCACCTCCCTGTGCTCTCGCCGCTCCTCCTCCGGGAGCAGCGCAATGAAGGCGGCATCGAGATTATCAGCACCGGTCTGCCGCAGCAGGTCCGCGGGCGCGCCGGTGGCGAGCACCCGGCCTTCGTTCATGGCAACCAGCCAGTCGAAACGCGCCGCCTCCTCCATATAGGCGGTGGCGACAACGACGCTCATGCCCGGATGGCTTTGGCGGATCTCGTCGATAAGTTCCCAGAACTGGCGGCGCGAGAGCGGGTCGACACCGGTGGTCGGCTCATCCAGGATCAGGAGGTCGGGATCATGAATCAGCGCGCAGCAAAGGCCGAGCTTCTGCTTCATGCCGCCCGACAGCTTGCCTGCTGGCCGATCCGCGAAAGGCGTAAGCCCCGTGCCTTTCAGAAGCTCATCGATCCTCTGCTCGCGTTCACTCTTGTCGTGGCCGAACAGGCGGCCGAAGAAATCGACATTCTCGAACACCGACAGCGTCGGATAGAGGTTCTTGCCGAGACCTTGTGGCATGTAGGCGATCTGCGGGCACGTCAGCCTCCGGTGCGCGGCGTCGGTCATATCGCCGCCGAGCACTTGGACACGTCCCTGCTGTACGGCCCGAGCGCCGGAGACAAGGGAGAGCAGGCTGGATTTCCCAACGCCGTCAGGTCCGATCAACCCGACCATGCGCCCGGTGGGAATGTCGAGCGTGATGCCACCAAGTGCGCGCGTCGTGCCGTAGGACAGCTCGACCGCATCCAGGCTTATCACCGGCGCCGGTGGGCGAGCTTCCTCTGCGGTCGACAGATCGCTCATTGTACCAGCTTTTCAGTAAGGTTCGCCGGCCACTCGGCGTTCGGGTCGAGCTGGACAAACGCCCTGCCGGGAAGGCCGGTCTTGACCTGTTCGATGTGTCTGCGCAGCAAGTCCGGCGAGATATGCGCCCTGATCCGGAACATGAGCTTTTGACGCTCCTCCTCCGTTTCCACCGTCTTAGGCGTGAATTGCGCAACGTTTGCAACGAAGCTCGCCTTGGCGGGAATGACATATTGGGGGGCGGCATCCAGCACGATGCGGACATCTGCGCCGATTGCGACGCGTCCGGCCTGCGCCGTGGGCAGGAAGAAGGTCATGTAGACGTCGCCGAGGTCGACGAGATTGAGCACGCGACCGCCGGCGGCAAGAACTTCGCCCGGCTGCGCCACGCGAAACTGCACGCGCCCATCGCGCGGTGTTATCAGGATGCTGTCGTTGATGTCGGCCTTGATGCTCTCGATGGCGGCCCTTGCCGCGTCGATGGATGCTTCGGCGTCGACCACTTGCGCCCGGGTGGAACTGATGGCGGCCTCCGCCGCCGCACGCTGAGCCTCGGCCGCCGCCACCGCGGCCTTCGCCCCTTCGGCGGCCGCCCGGTCGTCGTCGAGCACCTGCTGAGGCACGGCGTTGGTCTTGATCAATTGCTCGGATCGCTGCAGCTTTCGGTCCGCCGTATCCAATTCAGCATTACGCTGCGCAATCACCGCGGTAGCGGATTTCCTCTCGGCTTCTCGCTGCGCGACGAGACTCTTGGCGGTGTCGACGCTGATGATCGCGCGGCGCAACTGCGCTTCGGCTTGACGGAGCTGGGCATGTAGCTGCGTCGTGTCCATGCGCGCGAGCACCTGTCCTACCGTGACAAAATCCCCCTCTCTGACCAAGATCTCCTGGATGCGTCCCGGCGTCTTGGTTGCAATATCGATCTCGACCGCCTCGATGCGGCCGTTACCGCTGGCGATTCCCGGCGGGAGACTATCATTCGCGAACTTCTGCCAGGCGTAGTAGCCACCTGCGGCCAGAAGCACGGCGAGCAGGACGATCAGCCAGCGGTTTCGGCCTTTGGTCATTGCCCACGGACCTCATCCATCACGCTCGGACACAGGGTCCATTGCCCTGTTATGCGGTGCGCCGAGCACGAAGCAGCCAAGCCAGCCGACAGTCGCAGTAAGGCTGATCGTAGCCCTCCGCCCTCCAACGCCGATATCCGACGAAACCCTGAGCCAAAGGTCGGCAATGTTCCGAATTGTTTAGGCAGGAACTGTCGGGGATGCGTTATCGCCGCCCCCTTTCGCCAAGGGTCAAATGGGTCACCGTCGCCGCGAGATTGACGCCGATCGCGCGCTCGACGGAAAGCGGCTGCAGCACGACGCTTCGGCGCGATCCGCCGATCAGAGCGTTGGCGCCAAAGCCGGGACCCAGCGCAACATTGGCGCTGGCCCCCACATAGCTCCCGCGCATGGTGCCGGGACCAATCCGCGAGTTCTTGGCAAAGACGGCCCAGGATAGAACGCCACTTCCGGTGACGCCGACGTCAAGACCGACACGCCTTATTCGCCCAGCGTAAATGTAGCGTTGCGACGAGCCTCGCCGGTAGAATACGCAACGCAGCGACTGCGTCGATCCAACAAGGAATCCGATCCGCGGGCTGCTGGAACACAACAGCCGGCCGACCCTGAATATCTCGCCTTGCGCGGGCGTTGCGACGGCGGAGATTGAAGCGAAAACGCACAAAGCGCAAAGCAACCGTATCGTCTGCATTTCAGGCCTCGACTTGGTCTTCGGTGTTGTGAGGTGCGGCCGCGCGGCCATAGCGCCCTCGCTCCGCTGCCCGTCAGTCTCGCTCATCGAACATCCATCGCTGTCGGATTCGTTCCTGTGCTGCCTCGATCAGTCATCGATCGCTCAAATTACAAGAGCGGATTGGTCCGTCGCACCAGGCAACAGGCCGGCAAAAGCTGCTCAATTGGCCGATGGCCGCCCTGCAGGCGCATCGGTGCGAACCCGCCGGCTGCCGAAATGCGGATGCCGTCCGCCGCGGTGGCGCCAATAGCGATGCTTGTGCGGGTTCATATTTGTATTCGGTGCTGCGCTCTTTGGCGCAGCCGCGCCTTGGTCAGTCGATTGGGCCACGGACGGGCTTGGCGGCGCTGCAATGGCTGCAACCACGCCGACGATCAGAGCGCCGAATACGAGTCGGATGTTCATGCTCGCCTCCATGTTCCCATCGGGGATAGCGCAAGCGCTAAAGGCGGCACGGAATGCGGAATGCCGGCCAGCCGATGACTACGATCCTATCGGCGACTTTGCCGCTCGCACATCCGGGATTCTATGTAGGAACGGGCGGCAGAAACTGCGTTTGATAAGCCAGCGGGCGACAACCTCTGGTAACACAAGGCATGCCTCCAAAGGAAGGCGCCAACGCGCCGAAACAGCGTAGTTCCCGCCCCCGGAAATCGGGTGATCATCTGATATCCCGCATGGTGGCCATCATCATAGGCTTGCCCATCCCGTGCTCGGCGCGACCGCGAGGAGATAAGCCATGTCCAATTATGACGAGAATGCAGTGACCTCCGGTGCGGTCGGCGGCGATGCCATTGCGGTCGATGCCGGCCTCCGCAACTACATGTTGCGCATCTACAACTACATGGCCGCCGGTGTCGGCCTCACCGCCCTTGTGGCCTGGCTGACTTATCAGTTCACCGGTCCCGCATTACTGCAGAGTCCGCTGATGTGGATCTTCATCCTGGCGCCGCTGGCTCTGGTGTTCTTCATCAGTGCACGCATCCATACGCTGTCGGCCACGACCGCACGCTGGTTGTTCTTTGTCTATGCAGCCCTGGTCGGCGTGTCGCTGTCGACCTTGCTCCACATCTACACCAGTTCCTCGATCACGCGCGTGTTCTTCATCGCAGCCGCAACGTTCGGGGCGCTCAGCATCTTTGGGTACACTACCAGGCGTGACCTGTCCGGACTGGGCACCTTCTTGTTCATGGGGTTGATCGGAATCATCGTCGCAAGCCTGGTCAACCTCTTCCTGCGTTCGAGCGGACTTGACTGGTTGATCTCGATCGTGGGCGTCGGCATCTTTGCCGGCCTGACTGCCTACGATACCCAGCGCATCAAGGCGATGTACGATGTCAGGGACGATGAAACTTCCGCAGGCCGCAAGTCGGTCATCGCCGCTTTGTCGCTCTACCTCAATTTCATCAATCTGTTCATGATGATGCTGCGCCTTGCGGGCACTCGGCGCTAGACCTGCAAGACGATCCTGCCGCCGTCTCAAGCCGCTGGCACGATGGCCGCGCTGGCGAGCGCGTCGCGCAAGGCTTTCTCTTTCGTCTCGTCCAGAGATGTCCTCAGCACGACCCTAGGCATTTCTTAGGGCAATATGCGGTTAGTGCCAATGTCACGAATGGCAGTGCACGAAGAGGCTCCGCGTCGCGGCTCGCGGGCGTGTACAAGAATTCGCGAGTTCCCGCCTAAAGACCGCCCCACGTCAATGGCGCTTTTCTACCTGACGGTGTATGGTGGAGCTCAATATCCGATCGGGTCAGGGAGATTGGCCGAGGCAAGGGGTGGCTCTCACTATCGAGAGTCGCGTGGAAAGCGAGTGCGTGCCGTGAAGCAACATGGTGCTCCCACGTACGGGTCGGATCGAACCAATGCGGAAGGATGGTCAGGCATTGGCGCAGCAAGCGCAAGGGATCGGCTGTACTGGAAGCTAGCCTCCGACCTTCTCTTTGTGATGCGCCCTTCATCCGAAGGGCGCTTTGTTTATGAAGATATAAACCCGGCGTTCGAATCGCTTGTTGGGATCGCCTCGGAAGACATCCGAGGGATGGCCGTTTGCGACTGTATGGGGAGGCAGGATGCCAGGTCCGTTCACGAGGCGCTTGATGCTTGTCGCGCGAGAGGTGCCGAGGTCCGGATCCGGCATCGGCTCGCCCTCAGAGGATCCCGACGAACTGTCGAGACGATCGTTGCGCCAATCTGCGATCCCGTAACCGGCTGCATTGCCACCTTTATCGGTAGCCATCGCGTGCTGGAAGGAGCGTCCTCCCAAGACTTTGGAACGATTTCGGACGGTGGTGCGAGCATGGGCGCCACGCTGGTATCCATTCAGGAAGACATGCAGCAGCGCATTGCCTCCGACCTCCACGACTCGACTTGCCAGCATTTGATTGCCGCGAGCCTCGGGATTATGCGGATGCGGAACAGCTTAAGTGAACCGACCAATGCCGAGCGGCTTTGCGACGATATCGATGCGTCGATCGATCAGGCGATCAAGGAAATCCGGGCCTTTGCCTACCTGCTGCATCCGCAAAATCTAACGGTTGCCGGGTTGAAGGCGGCAATAGAGAGATATGCGGAAGGGTTCGCGGCGCGCACATCGTTGAGAGTGGATGCCAGCATCTCGCCCGAGATCGATCGCGTACCTTACGAAACGCAGCGCTCGCTGCTGCGGGTGGTTCAGGAGGCGCTGACGAACGTCTTTCGTCACGCGAAAGCGACGGAAGTCGAGATCGCGATCGAGGCGACCGATGACCACTTCCGGCTGAGGGTCAGCGACAATGGGCGCGGCATGCCGCTCGGCCAGGCCCTCGGCGGAGCGATAGCAGGGCCGCCCGGCGTCGGAATTCCTGCGATGAAGGTTAGACTGCAGCAGATCGGAGGCACCCTCGATATCCGCTCCGGTCCGGGAACGGGGCGTCCCGGCACGACACTATCCGCGGTGTTTCCGCGCGGTGCGGTGACCGGGAAGACGCAGCCGGCCAAAGGCCGTTCCCGCCATCATGGTCCGCGCAAACGGGTCCACTAGTCGTGCAGCCGAACTCGCCTCGCTGGCGCCGGCCGAGCCATGCGATCCGATACGAGTTGGAGTTGTCCTGCCATGAAGCGCTTTCTTATCGCCGACGATCATGAAGCGGTGCGGTCGGGACTGCGAGCGGTTCTGGAACAACGTGCCGACTGGGAAGTCGTTGCTGAGGCGAACGACGGCAGCAAGGCCCTTGCCGAGGCGATCGCGAACCAACCCCATGTCGCAATCGTCGATTTCTCCATGCCGCGCATGACGGGAGTGGAGGTCGCGCGGCGGATCAAGGAATATCGTCTGCCGACCGAGGTATTGATCTTCACGGTGCACAACTCCAGCCTGCTGGCGCAGCAGGCATTCGAGGCAGGCGCCCGGGCATTCGTATTGAAATCGGATGCCAACAGGCTGTTGTTGGCGGCGGTTGAGTCGCTTCTGGCGCATAAGCCCTTTTGCACCGAGAGCTGTTCGCCTGACTTGAACGAGGTCTCGACCGGAGATCGGGACAGGCTCTCGCCGCGGGAGAGGTTGGTGGTCAAGCTGATTGCGGAGGGCTACAGCAACAAAAGCATTGGCGCGATCCTGAACCTCAGCGTCAAAACCGCCGAAGCGCACCGGGCCGCCGCGATGCGCAAGCTGGACATCCACTCGACGGCCGATCTGGTTCGCTACGCGGTTCGTGCCCGGCTGCTGGAAGCATGACGCACTGGGGCGCTGTCGATCCGGTGCTTGATCTTCCGCCGTTCCAGCTTCTTCTACCATGAACCCCGGAGGCTAAGCTGACCTCGGTATATTCCCCGCGAAATCCTAGGGTTTTGCGGGATAACTGCCGGAAAGCCAATCAGTATGATTCTGACCTCGCTGTCGGCTATCGCTATCGACCGTTCCAACGCATAGGAACGACGCCGTGAAACGCATCCTGATTGCGGATGATCATGAAGTCGTACGTTCCGGACTTCGCGCGATCGTTGAAACGCGCTCCAATTGGATTGTCACTGCAGAAGCGCCCGACGGCGAGCAGGCGATCGCATTGGCGTTGGAAACGAGACCGGACATCATCATCGCCGACTATTCCATGCCGCTCGTGAACGGACTGGAAGTCAGCCGCCGCGTCAAGACGCTTCGCCTGCGTTCGGAAGTGTTGATTCTCACCATGCACGAGAATGAGGAGATTCTGACCGAGGCCCTTTTGACTGGGGTGCGTGGCTTCCTGCTCAAATCGGACGCCAGGAAGCATCTCATTTCGGCAATCGAAGCTCTGCTCGACGGCCGACCTTACTTTACCAGCGTCGTGTTGGAGAAATTGCTAACCGACTACCAGCTCAACAAACAGAACAAGTCCAGTGCGCTCCTCACATCGCGGGAGCAGAACGTAGTTCAGTTGATTGCAGAGGGACATACCAACAAGGCCATCAGCTCCATATTGAAGCTTAGTGTGAAAACTGTCGAAACCCATCGGGCATCGGCCATGCGCAAGCTTGGCATGTCATCCACGGCCGAGCTGGTTCGCTATGCGATTCGCAAGAAGCTGGTTGCGCCCTGACGGCCCAGGTAGTCCATGGGCAATCGTCGCGCGGGGTTAGGCGCCCAATGTCAAGGGTGGCGCCTGAAGAGCCGTCAGCGTCGTCGGCAAAAACGAAACGTCCGCGCGCGACGGTCAATCCATCAGGTCATTTCCAGCAACAAACCGCGGAGAACCCTGATTGACACGTCCAAGTGCGCCCTCCCTAATGCTGGAAACGATGCTCACAACGGTCACAACTGGGGCGGCCAGCCAAACTATCTGCTCGCGCGCTGTCTACTCGCGCACCCGCTTTTCCCGGTAAGGCAGTCACGGCTCGGGAGGATCACATGCAGCTAACTCCGAGGGAGTTCGATAAGCTGCTCGTCTACATGGTCGCTGACGTTGCACTAAAGCGAAGAGCCAAGGGCCTCAAGCTCAACTATCCAGAAGCCGTTGCTATCATATCGGCGGTCGCCCTTGATGGCGCGCGTGCCGGGAAGACGATCGAGGACGTCACCAACGAGGCGCGTACCGTCCTGACCAAGGCTGATGTGATGGACGGCGTCGCCGATCTTATTCCAATGGTGCAGATCGAGGCGGTGTTCACCGACGGCAGCCGCTTGGTAACGGTGCATACGCCGATCCAGTGAATGCCTACAGGAGGTCAACATGGCTGGACCAAAAACGGGCCCCGTTGTCGCCGCCCATGTCGACCCGGCGACGGCGAACGTGCCGGTCGGCGGTTACGTGTGCAGTTCGGCAGCGATCACATTCGATGCCGATCGCCCGGTGACGACGCTCAAGGTGCGCAATGCGGGAGATCGGCCGGTACAGGTTGGATCTCACTTCCATTTTTTCGAAGTCAATCGTGAGCTGGAATTCGATCGTGCAGCGGCGTTCGGGCTTCACCTCAATATCCCATCATCAACGGCAACGCGGTTCGAGCCCGGCGACGAACGCGAGGTTCAACTCGTCCCCTATGGGGGCATGCGCGCCGTTTATGGCTTCAACAATCTCGTCGATGGTCCCACCGCCGGCCGTGACGCCGCCACAGTCAAATCCAAGGCGGTGGCGCAGGCGGCGAAGCGAGGCTTTCGTTCCTCATAAATGAAGGCGTGAAACGCAAATCTCTTGAACGAGGGCCACCATGCCTACCATGTCTCGGCAAGAATATGTCGGCCTTTTCGGCCCGACGACGGGTGATCGCATCCGCTTGGGCGATACCGGCCTGTTCGTTGAAATCGAGCGCGACCTGCGCGGCGGCGCCGGCGACGAAATCGTCTTCGGCGGCGGCAAGAGCATGCGTGAAGGCATGGGCATGGATAATCAGGTGACGCGGGCGGCTGGCGCTCCCGACCTCGTGATCACCAACGTGACCGTGATCGACGCTGTGCTGGGCGTCGTGAAAGCGGATGTGGGCATCAAGGATGGCCGCATCTGTGCAATCGGCAAGGCCGGCAATCCGCAGACGATGGATCGCGTCACGCCCGGCCTGGAGGTCGGCCTGGCGACCGACGCTATCTCGGGCTCACATCTCATCCTGACGGCCGCCGGGATCGACACACACATTCATTTCATTTCTCCGCAGCAGGCGCAGGCCGCGCTCTCAAACGGCACCACGACTTTGATCGGTGGCGGCACTGGTCCTTCCGACGGCTCCAACGCGACGACGGTCACGTCGGGGCCTGGCAACATCAGCATGATGTTACGCGCGTTCGAAAACTGGCCGCTCAATGTCGGCATTCTCGGCAAGGGGCACGGACACGGCAAAGCGGCTCTGGTTGAGCAGATCGAAGCAGGCGCGGTTGGCGTGAAATGTCACGAAGACTGGGGCACCACCCCAGCGGTGCTTCGGTCCGCGCTCACCGTCGCTGACGAGACGGACACCCAAGTATGCATCCATACCGATACGCTCAACGAATCCGGCTTTGTCGACGATTCGATCGAAGCGTTTGAGGGGCGGACGGTCCATTCGTTCCATACCGAAGGGTCCGGCGGCGGCCATGCGCCTGATATCATCAAGATCGCCGGCCTTCCCAACGTCCTGCCATCTTCGACCAACCCCACGCTCCCCTACGGCATCAATTCGCAGGCGGAGCTGTATGACATGATCATGGTGTGTCACCACCTCAGCCCGGACATCCCGTCCGATGTGGCATTCACCGAAAGCCGCATCCGCGCCGAGACCATCGCGGCGGAAAACGTCCTCCAGGATCTCGGCGTGATCTCGATGTTTTCGAGCGATTCGCAGGCCATGGGACGCATCGGCGAATGCTGGCTGCGTTGTATCCAAACCGCCGATGCGATGAAGACCGGGCGCGGCAAGCTGCCGGAGGACGCGCCGGGCAACGATAATTTCCGAGTGCTGCGCTACGTGGCAAAGATCACGATCAACCCAGCGATCACGCACGGTATTGCCGACGTGCTGGGCTCGGTCGAGGTGGGCAAGATCGCCGACCTCGTCCTGTGGGAGCCCGCGTTCTTCGGTGCAAAGCCCAAGATCGTCATCAAGAACGGCTTCATTAGCTGGGCAGTGATGGGCGACCCAAACGCGTCGCTGCCGACCCCGCAGCCCACCTACTATCGGCCCATGTTCGGTGCCTACGGTGATGCGTTGCCGGCCAACTGCATCACATTCGTCTCCGGCGCCGCGCATGCTGCCGGGATCAAGGAGCGGCTGGGGCTCCGCCGACAGGTGATGCCGGTGAGAAATGTGCGCAAGATCGGCAAGCGCGACATGGTTCGAAATACCGGCACGCCTAAAATTGAGGTCAGTCCGGAAACCTTCGCCGTGACCGTCGACGGAAAGCACGCGACCGTGCAGCCTTTGACGACGGTCTCGCTAAATCAGAAGTATTTTTTCAGTTGAGGAATGCGCGATGATCCTCATCAAAACCGTTCTGGGCAATATCGGCGATCCCGAATGGGCTGGGCGGCTGTCTGGCGCCGATATAGATCTGATCGAGATCGACCAGTGGGAGGCGCAGAAGACCCGCTTCCGCAAGACGACCACAAAAGGCGCGGAGGTTGCAGTCTCTATCGACCGCGGCACACACATCCACGATGGGGACGTGCTGCTCTGGAATGCCCAGGCGCTCTCGGCACTCGTCGCTCGAATCGAGCTGCGTGACGTGATGATCGTGCACCTCGACGGTCTAACGAGCCTCGCGCCCGAGATGGCAATGCGCACATGCGTCGAACTGGGCCATGCCATGGGCAACCAGCATTGGCCGGCATTGGTCAAGGACAACCGCGTCTATGTCCCGCTGACGGTCGATCGCAAGGTGATGACGTCCGTCATGAATACCCACCGTTTTGACGGAATCCGATACGAATTCGTAGCCGGACGAGAGGTCGTTCCCTACCTCGCTCCGCATGAATCCCGTCGGCTTTTCGGTGGCGCGGAAGGGCCAGTGCATTCACACACGCACGAGAGCTATGCCGGCGTCGAGGCGGAGACCGGACGCGCGTACGGACATCCGCCGACGCATGCCCACTCCCATCCGGGAGCCGCCGCTCACGGACAAACATCGCCGGCAACGGCCGGTTCTGCGCGTGACCACCGAGAATGACCGTGTCGATGCGTCGAGGAGCGCCGCTTTTCTCTCGCGGATGCTGCAGTTTGGTGACTCGATGTTCCCCATCGGCGGCTTCTCGTTTTCTTCCGGCCTGGAATCCGCCGTTCAGGAGGGCGTCGTCACCAACGCGGCTACACTTCGAGCGTTCGCGCGCACCGCGGTAGAGCAGGCGGCGCGCGGTGACTGCATCGCGCTGATCGCCGCGCATCGCGCCGCAACTGCCGGAGAGGTCGACACCCTCGCCCGAATCGATGCGCAGGTATACGCGCGCAAGCTTTCCGACGAAGCGCGAGCAATGTCGGTTCGCATGGGCAAGAAGTTCACGGAGATGGGGGTCGAGGTGGTGGGTGCGCCGCTGCTTTACAGATGGCGTGAATGCATAGCGACGTCCGTTACTCCCGGGTGTTATCCCATCGCATTGGCGATTAATTTCGCCGTACAGAATCTACCTGCCTACCAAGCGTTTGTCGTGCACCAGTATGGCGTTGCCACAACGATCCTCGGCGCGGCCTTGCGACTGATGAAGGTCAGCCACATCGAGACGCAGAAAATTCTCTACGAGCTCACCGGGCAATTAGACGAGATGTACGCGACCGCCGCGGCGGCGCGACTGTCGGACATGGCAGGCTTTGCGCCTTTGACGGAAATTCTGGCCGCCGTCCACACCAGAGCGCATGTGCGCCTGTTCATGAACTGACGTTGAATGGAGCTTGGAATGTCGAAGAATATCACGCGCATCGGCATTGGAGGCCCGGTCGGGTCAGGCAAGACCGCGATCGTGGAAGCCATTACACCGCGCTTGCTGGATCTCGGCATCAAGGTGCTCATCATTACCAATGATGTGGTGACGACCGAAGACGCCAAGCACGTTCAGCGTACCCTCAAGGGCGTTCTGCTCCAGGAACGCATCCTCGGCGTGGAGACCGGTGCCTGCCCTCATACCGCGGTGCGCGAAGACCCAAGCATGAACCTCGCCGCGGTCGAGGATATGGAACGGCGCTTTCCGGATAGCGACGTCGTGCTGATCGAAAGCGGAGGTGATAATCTGACGCTGACCTTCTCGCCGGCGTTGGTGGACTATTTCATATATGTGATCGACGTCGCCGCGGGCGACAAGATCCCGCGCAAGAACGGACCCGGGATCACGTATTCCGACATCCTGGTCATCAACAAGACCGATCTTGCACCCTATGTCGGGGCCAGCCTTGAGGTGATGAAACAGGACTCACAGATGATGCGCGGCAGAAAGCCGTTCCTGTTCACGAACTGCAAGACGGGGGAAGGCATTCCGGAGTTGGTTGCGCTGATCGAACGAGAGTTTCTGTTCGATATCAATCCGCGGGCACGGCGGCCAGCATGATACCGGCGGCCTTCCCTCCCTGGGCCCGCGCCGAAGCGCTCGGCGCATCGATGCCGGAATTCGCTCCGTTCCAGGATGAACCGCCGCAGATGAGGAGTGGCAGTGTCGGCAAGACAGGTCTCCTACGTCTCGGCTTCGAGCACCGCTCCGGCCAAACGATCCTGGCGAACTTGCAGCGGCACGCGCCGTACATGGTGCAGCGCGCGCTGCATTGCGATGAAGAGATGCCTGATATGGCCTGCGTGTTCCTAATCACCACCACGGGCTGCGTGCTGCAGGGAGACAGGCTCGCTCTTGATATCACCCTTGGTCCGCGCGCACAGGCACACCTCACCTCGCAATCGGCAACCAAGATTCACGCGATGGACGCCAACTATGCGGCGCAGAGCCAGACTATCACGCTTGCCGATGACGCATACCTGGAGTTTCTTCCGGATCCCGTGATCCCGCACCGGCACTCGCGGTTTCTCAGCGACACACAGATCTGCGTGGCGCCGTCGGCCACACTGCTGTTTTCGGAAATCATTCAACCCGGCCGCAAGCACCATCGTCCGGACGGGTGCTTCGGAGCAACCGTATTGTCGATATCAACGTCGGCCACGCGGCCCGATGGTCGCCCCTTGTTCGCAGAGAAGCTGGTGATCGAGCCGCGCCGATATCTGATGCGGCAGACTGGCGTGATGAACTCCTTTGATGTGTTCGCCAACGTGATCCTGTGCGCACCCAAGGACAAGGCAGAACGCATCCACGAGCGTGCGGAAGCCGATGTGAGCCTCGCGGAAGGCGTGGCGTTCGGCGCCTGTCATCTGCCCAATGATGCCGGCCTGATCTTCAAGGTGCTGGGCCGTGAAACCGCGCAGGTGAAAGCCAAAGTACGGGAGTTCTGGGGACTGGTACGCAAGGAGGTCATCGGCGCAGCGCTACCTCCGCCTTATCTATGGCGATAGGGATCGACGGCGCCAACAGATGATCTCCAACAGCCGGTGCCGACACGTTCAAGGAGGCTGCAATGGAAACGATCTTGGCAAAGTGGGAACACCTCTCCGCATCGTCAGGTGCATTGCGGTTCTTGGACATCAATTTGCGCAGCATCGGACAAGTTATGTTTCAGAACAACCCGCTGACCGGGATTCTCTTTCTGGCCGCGATCGCCTGGGGTTCATACGCGGCCGGCGTACCCCGAGTGGCAATTGCGGGGATCGTCGCGGTCGTCGTGGCAAACCTAACGGCGCAATGGCTTCACGTCGATAACGAGCCGCTCTATTCCGGGCTCTATGGATACAACGCCGTCCTTGTCGGACTCGCGTTGGCGACATTTTTATCGCCGAGCGCGCTCATGTGGGTGTATGTGGTGCTGGGAGCGTCGGTTTCGGTCATCGTGATGCTCGGGACTGCCAACGCCGTCAAGCCCTGGGGTGTATCCAGCCTCACATTTCCATTCGTGCTGACGACGTGGCTCCTCTTGTTGGCTACGTATGGTTTTTCCGGTCTCGTGGGGACTGCGCTGCCGTCCGGCAACGTCATCACCGCCTTTCAACCCTATGAGGCCAGCCCGCTCAAGCTCATCGACCTCTTCCAGGGCGTGCTTCAAAGCATCTCACAGGTCTTCCTGAAGGCGAGTGCTGTGGCGGCCCTGCTGCTGCTCGCTGGCCTGGCCGTGAACTCATTGACTGCCGCCGCGTTCGCTCTCGCCGGCGCGATACTGGCAGTCCTGGTGGCCCATCTTTTCGGCGCTGAAAGCGACCTGATCACTGGCGGGCTTCTCGGCTTCAGCCCGGTACTGACCGCGATCGCGCTGGGTACCGTGTTCTACCGACCGAGCTGGCGAGTCGCGATCTACGCCATGCTGGGCACGCTGTTCACCGTCATCGCACAAGCGGCGCTGAACGTTGCGTTGACGCCGTTCGCCATCCCCGCGCTGACCGCGCCTTTTGTGCTCGTCACATGGATCTTCCTTCTTCCGCGCCAATGCTTCGAGCCGACTGCGGCTGGCGCTGGCGATGTCGTGAAAGCGCGTACAACCTAGATCAGCACTTTTGGGAGAGCCTGCATGGGCGACCGGAGTTTGGCAGTGCGCGCGGACAAGCACCAACGTCATCGAATCGCAGATCTCAAGTCGTTGCTGAGGGAGGCCTGAGCCATGGGACTCATTGGGATATTGCTTGGTTTAGCCCTGCTCATGTGGCTCGCGTACCGTGGAGTGAGTGTTCTGCTGGTCTCTCCGCTGGCGGCGCTCATCGCGGCCGTATTCTCGGGCGAACCGCTGCTCGCGCACTGGACGCAGACGTTCATGGCCGGAGCGGCGCGGTTCGTCGCGCAGTGGTTCCCCATGTTTCTGCTAGGCGGGTTGTTCGGAAAGCTTATGGGCGACAGCGGTTCGATCAGCTCCATCGCGCAGTATTTGACCAACAAGTTGGGAGCCAGCCGCGCGATGCTCGCGGTGGTGATCGCCTCGGCTATTGTGACCTACGGCGGCGTGAGTGTGTTCGTCGCATTTTTTGTGCTGGCGCCCATGGCTCACGAGATGTTCCGGGCCGCGAACATCCCGCGCCGCTTGTTGCCGGCAACCGTCGGCCTCGGTGCATTCACGTTCACCATGTCAGTGATGCCGGGAACCCCCTCGGTCAACAACGCCATTCCGATGCCGTACTTCGGCACCACCACCTTCGCCGCCCCCGGGCTGAGTATCATCGCATCCGCTATCATCTTCGCCTTCGGCATGTGGTGGCTCGGCCGGGCCGAGGCTGCCGCGCGCAAGGCTGGCGAAGGTTACGGAGGCGAGGCGGATACCACTCCTGTCGTTGACGAGATGGTTCGCGAGCAAGCGGCGCCGGCGGCCGACTTCGACCCGGCCGAGTTGCCGCACGGCAAGCAGGCCGAGAATGTGCCTCCCTTCGCCCTGGCCGTACTGCCCCTCATCGTCGTTATCCTCACGAATTTCTTGATGTCGCTTGTCGTATTCCCGCGCCTCGATTTTTCGTTCCTGTCCGAGCCCGAGTGGGGCGGTACTACGATCGGGGCCGTGTCCGGCGTCTGGTCAGTTGTCGTGGCTCTCGCGGCGGCAAACTTGACGGTCCTTCTCATCAACCTCCGACGTTTGCCATCCTTGCGCGAAAGTCTCGACGCCGGGGCGAATTCTGCAGCCTTGCCGATGTTGATGATCGCTAGTCTTGTCGGATTCGGCGCAGTGGTTGCCGCGTTGCCGGCATTTGCGACGGTTCGCGATGCGGTATTCTCGATTTCCGGAGGACCGCTGGTCTCATTGGCTGTCTCTATGAATGTGCTGGCGGGGCTGACCGGTACTGCTTCTGGCGGTATGGCAATTGTGCTCAATGCATTTGGCGACGACTTCTTGCGTCTTGGCACGGAGCATCACATCGATACCGAATTGATGCATCGCATAACAACGATGAGCGCGGGCACTCTCGACGCCCTCCCCCACAACGGCACGGTGTTGCTGCTATTGCAAATCAGTGGTCTGACTCACCGTGAAAGCTATCTCGACATGGTGATGACCGTGATCGTCAGTTGCATTATCGCACTTGTTGCCGTCTTGATACTGGGTTCGGTTTTTGGATCGTTTTGACGGCTGAGATTACCGCTAACTTGGCCGATCGAGCTGGCCCGGGCCGATCAGCGCAGGCTCATGCACCTCGCGCATCGCGGATTGCCTGAGCGACTTTCGTCGCCTGCGACACTCGTCCGATTCGCGCGCCTGTGACGATCTTTCTTCGGCGCGTGCTCAAGCGCGGCACCTTGCCTTCATTGGCGGTGGATCCGGCGGAGGGATAGGGAACAAAGCTCGCGGCTCGCAGCGCGAGAGCCTTTCGAGCCGCTTCGACATTGGCGGTCCGAGCTGCCAGGTTGTGAAGACGCCTGAGCTCGCCGTTTACCCGCTTCAGTGCTGCGGCAAAGACCTGCTTGCGTTGCGAAGGGCGCTCGGCGGTTCCAGGGAAGTTCGCGCCGCGAGCCTGACCTTTTCCGCGCGTCTCTCGCCGCTTTTGTCGGCCGAGCGTTCGCTCCTTATCGCGCATCTTGCGCAAGCGGGATCGCATGTCCGCAAGATCGGTCGGCTCGACGTCATAGATGGCGGGATGATGCGTGAGGCGGATCGTCTCGTATTCGTCGTGGCTGAGGAGGCTGCGTTCGAGTTTGCATGGGAGCGACATTTCCTGTTCCTCCGTTGAATCTGTCGATGCTCACGTCAGCAGAATCATCCAGGTCTAGCGCCGCGTGTGGGTGACATGTCATGCTCGCATAAGGCTGCAGGATTGGCCATCTGCCGTCCTTTCGCCTGTCAGCAACTTTCTGTGTTCGTCATTCAGGTCGCCGCTATCAGCGATCTGGAAAAATGCTGTTGGGTTCTGATCGTTATCGATTTGAGTTTTGCTCCGCCTTGTGCTTCTTTGCGCACGTCATCGGTGCCCTTTGTAGGGTGAAACGGGAACGCGGTGCGGGAATCTTCCCCAATGCCGCGGCTGCCCCCGCAACTGTAAGCGGATATTTTTCGCGATCCGGATGCCACTGGACCTGCCGGGCAGGTTTGGGAAGGCGGATCGCGAGACGACCGCGAGCCAGGAGACCGGCCGTTGACGAGTATCAACTCGTTCGACGGTGGGTCGGCGGAAGGGCATTTATGAGCTTGCGGCGTTTTCTTGCCGGGTGTGCGGCCGTTGTCGCATGCAGTCACACTGGCGCGATGGCCCAATCGGGTCCCGAACAGCTTCCTGCTGTTGTCATCAATCCGGAGGTCCGGTCCAAACCTCCCACGAGGAACAGGCAAAGGTCTTCAACGACTGGTCCTGCGCGCCCAGCGCCCAGTACCGAAGCCGCTCCGGCAACTCCCGAAGTCGTTGTCACCCCCGACCGTACGCTGGAGCCGGCGAGCCGTACCGGAAGCTCGGTTAGCGTGGTCACGCACGAAGTGCTCGCGACCAGCAATCCGACCTCGCTCGTCGACGCGCTGCGGACGGTGCCCGGGCTCGATATCACCGAAAGCGGCGGGCCAGGCGCAACGACCAATGTGCGCTTGCGCGGCGCGAATACCGGTCAGACGCTGGTCATGATCGATGGCATCAGGGTCAACGATCCGACCGCCGCCAGTGGCGATTTCGATTTCGCGATGTTCGCCCCGAGCGCGATCGAGCGGATCGAGGTGCTGAAAGGCCCGCAGAGCGCACTCTACGGATCGGACGCGATGGGCGGCGTCGTCAACATCATCACCAAGAAGGGCTCCGGTCCGGCACAGCTCGACGTCAGCACCGAGGGAGGAAGCTACGGCACGGCGAGCAGCAGCGCATCGCTGACCGGAACCTCGGGGCCGTGGTCCTACGCATTCACGGGAAACGGGCAGCACAGCAACGGCTTTTCACGCTACGGCTATCGCATCCCCGCGCTCGAAGCCAAGTATGGTCCCCTCGAGCGCGACGGCTTCGACCGCGTCGGCGGCTCAGCACGCGTCGGCTACGACGCCGGCGAAGGCGTGCGCCTGGAGACGGGCATGCTGGCCTCGTTCACGCGGTCCGCCTACGACCAAGCCAGCGGAACGTTCCCGGACACGCCGTCGAGCGCGACGCGCCTTCTCGAGCAGGTCTGGGGACGCGCCTCATTCGACACGTTCGGTGGCATCCTCACCCATAGCGTGAGCGCGTTTGAAACGCACATCGATCGCTCGTTCGACGACGTCACCTACAAGACCAACAAGCTGCCGCAGAACACGACCTCCATCCTCTCCAATTTCGTCGGCGACAGCACAGGCCTGGAATATCAGGGCAACCTGAAGGTCGGCCCGCTCGGATCGCTCATCATCGGATCGCGCGTCCAGCATGAAACGGCGAGCACCTCCACCACCAACCTGCTGCCGATTCCCGGCGCGCCGACGCCACAGCTCGCCGGGACACAGGACACGAATTCAGTCTTCGCACTGTGGCAACTGCCGATCGGCGAGCGGCTCAACATCACGATGGGCGGCCGGGTTGACGACGTCGTTGACGTCGCACGGTTCGAGACATGGCGAGCCACCGCGGCGTACACGATCGCGGAGACCGGCACCAAGCTGCATGCGAGCGCCGGGACAGGCGCCAAGGCGCCAACGCTCTATCAACTGTATGCGCCGACTTACGGCAATTCCGCGCTCAGCCCCGAGGAGAGCTTCGGCTGCGACGCCGGCATCGACCAAAGCCTGTTCGGAGGCCGCGTCGTGGTTTCGCTGACCGGCTTCGGCAACCGGTTCAGCAACCTGATCGACTTTGTGACCGATGCGGCGCATCCGCTCGGGCACTACGTCAACGTCTCGCGCGCCGAAACCGACGGACTGGAGCTCGGGGTCAACGTCGATATCCTGCCGGGCTACCTGAAATTCAACGCCGCCTATACCTATCTGCAGGCCAAGGATCTTTCGACCGGCCTGACGCTGGCGCGCCGGCCGGAAAACCTGGCGAGATTCTCGTTCCCGATCACACCGATCAAGGATTGGCTGATCGAGCCGCGCGTGCTCGCGGTGTCGAAACGCTACAGCGGTTCAAACGAGACGCAGCCACTGGACCCTTACGTCCGCGTCGACCTCTATACCGAATACAAGATCGATGAGACCTGGAAGGTGTACTTGCGCGGCGAGAACATTTTCAACGAGCACTATCAGGAAGTGTACAACTACGGCACGACCGGGCCTGCGGCTTACGCCGGGTTCAGTGCCCACTGGTGAAACGGATGTGATGATGAGCGCGCGGGATGCGCTATCCGATCGAGCGAAACGCGCTAGCCAGGCGATCGAGACCATCGTCCGACGCAAGGCCAAATCGCAGCCATTCGCGTGCCCAGTCGAAGCTGCGGCACCAGATGTGGCGTCGTGCCAGTTCGGTGTGCAAGTTCGGGGCATCGGGATGGGAGGCAAGGCGAAAGAGCGTGGTCCCTCCGACAAGCTGAAGGCCGGCCTCTGTAAGGACATGATCCAGCTTGCTCGACTGGCGAGCGAGCTTCACGCGCGTCTCGTCGGCCCAGGATCGATCCCGCAAGGCGGCCGTGCCCAGGTGGAGCGCCGGGCCGGAGACTGGCCATGGACCCAGCGCCGCCGAGATACGTTCAACGATGTCGCGTCGGCCGATCACGAAGCCAAGGCGAAGCCCCGCGAGCCCATAGAACTTGCCGAAGGAACGCAGCACGAGGATGGGAAGGTCGGCGCTCATTCTGGCCGCACTGATGGCGGGATCGACATCGGCAAAGGCCTCGTCGATAACCAGCCAGCCTCCGCGGCGGTCGAGCCGCTCGGCAACGTGCCGAAACGCCCCGCCATCGGCGATACGTCCATCCGGATTGTTGGGGTTGACGACGACCGCGTGAATGGCGCGTTCAGGCAGCGCGGAGAGATCATTCACTGCGAGAATCTCCCTGCCTCCGCTGCTCCACGCCGCCGAATGCTCGCCATAGGTCGGACTGACGATCGCAACCGCTCCGGGACCTGCGAGATACGGGATCCATTGAATGAGCGTCTGGGTGCCGGTGGCGGCCGCGATATCCGCATCGTCGGGTACGCCGAAAGCTTCGCGCGCCGCGGCGAGGAGGTCCTGCTCGTCGGCCCGCGATGGCAAGCGCGTCCATGCACTGCCTGGAACGGGATGCCGAGTCGTCCACGGCCAGGGATTGATCCCGGTCGACAGGTCGAGCCAGTCCGCAGGCTCGCCGCCATGGCGCGCAATGGCTTCCGTCAGATCACCGCCGTGCTTCATGATCGCTTCATGCCATCAATCGCGCTCCTGCGCGAGACCCTTGTTGGCCTACTGCGGCCGGCGATCGGCGCAACGTTCGCGTTGCTGGCAGCATTGCTCGGAGGACATGCCGCTCATGCAGCCGATCTACCACGCGTCGCTTCCATCAATGTCTGCACGGACCAACTGCTTCTGGCGCTGGCCGATCCAAGCCAGATTCTCGGCCTCAGTCCCTATTCACGCGACCGCGCCCGCTCCTGGAACGCGGAAAAGGCCGCAGCCTACCCTCGACTATCAGGCGAAGCCGAAGATGTCCTGATATTGCGACCGGACGCGGTGGTTGCCGGCAAGTTCACCAAACGTGCAACACGGGAATTGCTGAAGGACAAGGGCGTGCGCGTGGTCGAATTCGACGCGGCGCGTTCGCTGCAGGACGTGAAGAGCCAGATTCGGCAAATGGGTGAACTCCTCCACCAGCCGGATCGCGCCGCATCGGAAATACGGCGGCTCGACACGGCAATCCAGCACGCTAAGGAGGCGGTATCGCAGCGCCCCTATCGCGTGCTGGCCTTGTCGCGGCGCGGCTGGGTTTCGGGTGGTGGCAGCTTGATCAGTTCCATGCTGGCCACGATCGGCCTCAAGAACGCGGCAAGCGATTTCGGCTACAAGCTTGGAGGTTTTGCGTCGCTGGAGGCGATCGTCAAGCTGAGACCCGATTTGCTCCTTGTATCTGACAGCGGCGACTTCGCGGAGGACGAAGGTGAAGCCTTCCTGTTGCATCCGGCGCTTGAACGTTTCTATCCGCCGTCGAAACGCCTGGTCATCCCCGAGAAACTGACGGTCTGCGGTGGGCCGATGCTTTCGGAGGCGCTGGAACGCCTCGTCTCCGAACTAAGCCGCGTGGCGCGATGACATGCTGGCGGGAAGCGAGACGATCTTGATCGAGGTGCTGGCGATCGCATTCGATGGGCTCATCGGCGATCCGGATTTGCTGTGGCGCCGCTTTCCGCATCCGGTGGCGCTGATGGGCTCGGCCATCAACATGCTCGATCGCGCGCTGAACCGCGAGCAATGGTCGGCCGCACAGCGCAAGGCCGCGGGATGCCTAACCACCGGCGTGCTGGTCGCGATCTGCGCAGGCCTAGGCCTGCTGCTGGAAGCCGCGCTGGGATCGACACTGCTCGGGCAAGCAGCCCAGGGGCTTGTGGCCTCCATCCTGATCGCGCAGCGCAGCCTCTATCAGCACGTCAGCCGGGTCGTCTCCGCCTTCACCGACGGTGGACTTGCCGGGGCAAGGCGCGCGGTATCCATGATCGTCGGCCGGGATCCGGAACAGCTAGACACCAGCGGCGTCTCGCGCGCGGCGATCGAATCCTGCGCGGAGAATTTTTCCGACGGCGTGGTCGCGCCGGTGTTCTGGCTGGCGCTGCTCGGGCTGCCGGGATTGTTCGTCTACAAGGTCATCAACACTGCCGATTCAATGATCGGCCATCGCAGTCCCCGCTACGAATCCTTCGGCTGGGCAGCGGCGCGGCTTGACGATCTGCTCAACCTCGCCCCTGCAAGGCTGGCCGCCATCCTGATCGCGCTCGTCGCGCCGATCGCAGGCGGCTCCACGGCGCAGGCCTTCAAGATCGTGTGGCGCGACGCTTCAAAGCACAGGTCGCCGAATGCGGGCTGGCCGGAAAGCGCCATGGCAGGTGCGCTCGGTCTCGCGCTGGCCGGGCCACGCCGTTATGGCGACCGCCTCGTCGATGACCCCTTCCTCAATGCCGGTGCCCGGATGGATGCCGATTCTGCCGACATCCGTCGCGCACTCAACCTGCTGATTGCAGCGTGCTCGCTGGAGGCAGCGATCTATGCGGCACTGGCGTTCGTGGTCTGACGGCTCCGTGCGATCTCGAGCATGCGATCGATGTCGAGATGCGCTTCCAGATGGTCGGCGAGCGCATCGAGTGCCGACTCGATCCGCGCCTCATAAGCGACAGACGAAGCGACGCCGAGATTGGCCAGCCACGCCTTTCGGAAGCTGTCATTGACAAACAGCCCGTGCAGATACGTCCCCTGCACGCGACCATCGGCCGAGCTGGCGCCGTCGGGGCGACCGTCGATCGTGACCACCGGGCGCACGCAATCCTCACCGCTGGTGCGGCCGAGATGAATCTCATAGCCTTCGATCGGGCTGCCTGTGGCGCAATGAATACCCCGCACGAGCGTCGTCGATTTTTCGGCATCCATCGTCGTGGCGATATCGAGCAGCCCCAGCCCCTCGACCGTACCGGCCGCACCATCAATGCCATTGGGATCAGCGATCGTCCGGCCGAGCATCTGGTAGCCACCGCACAATCCGAGCACCTGACCGCCGCGCCTCGCATGCGCCTTGATGTCGATATCCCAGCCCTGCGCACGCAGGAAGGCGAGATCGCCAATCGTCGATTTGCTGCCGGGCAGGATTACGATATCGGCGTCTACCGGGATCGGTTCGCCCGGCCTCACGAACACCAGCCTCACGCCAGGCTCCATGCCCAGCGGATCCAGATCGTCGAAATTGGCGATACGCGCAAGCACAGGAACGGCGATGACCTTCCGCGCGGAAGACGTCTGCACGCGATCGAGATCAACGGCGTCCTCGGCAGGTAGCCAGGCTGCCTGAGGTAGCCACCGCACCACGCCGAGCGACGGCCAACTGGTTAGACGCGTGACCGCTTCAAGTCCCTGGTCGAACAGCCTGGGATCGCCGCGGAACTTGTTGATCAGGAAGCCGCGAATGCGCGCGCGCTCCTCGGCCTCCAGCACGAGATGCGTCCCTACAAGGCTGGCGATGACACCGCCGCGATCGATATCGCCGAGCAACACGACAGGTACATCGGCTGCCGTGGCGAAGCCCATATTGGCAATATCGCCGGCGCGCAGATTGATCTCGGCCGGACTGCCCGCACCTTCGACCAGAACGATATCCGCCACTTGCGCGAGACGCGCGAAACTGTCGAGCACCGCGGGCAGCAGCGCCGCCTTCTTTCCGAGATAATCGGCCGCGCGAAGCGTGCTACGCCGCTGGCCCTGCACGATCACCTGCGCACCGGTGTCGGTCTCGGGCTTCAGCAGCACGGGGTTCATATGGACGCTGGGCGGCATCCGCGCGGCGCGCGCTTGCACTGCTTGCGCGCGGCCGATCTCGCCGCCATCGACTGCCACCGCCGCATTGTTCGACATGTTCTGCGGCTTGAACGGCGCGACTTTGAGGCCGCGCCTCACTAGCGCGCGCGCCAGGCCCGCGACAACAGTCGACTTCCCGGCGTTGGAGCCAGTGGCCTGGATCATCAGCGCCGGCGTCGGCCTTGCCATCAGAATTCTATCCCCTTCTGACCCTTCACGCCGGCGCGGAACGGATGCTTGACCAGCGTCATCTCGGTGACCAGATCGGCCATCTCGATCAGCGACGCATGCGCGTTGCGGCCGGTGATGACGACGTGCTTGTCGGCCGGCTTCTCGTCACGGAGAAAGGCAAGCACTTCGTCGATCGGAAGGTAGTCGTAACGGAGGACAATGTTGAGCTCATCCAGCAGGACCATGCGATGGCGATCGTCGCGGATCAGCTCCTTGGCGCGTTCCCAGCCCTTCCGCGCGGCTGCAATGTCGCGCTCACGATCCTGCGTTTCCCAGGTGAAGCCCTCCCCCATCACATGCAAGGTCACGAGCTCTGGAAATTTGGCCAGCAGCCGTGCTTCTCCCGTGTCCCACTTCGGAGATTTCGTGAATTGAACGACGGCGACGGGATAACCGTGACCGATATGCCGAAACACCATACCAAGCGCGGCTGATGTCTTGCCCTTGCCGGTGCCGGTATGGACGATCAAGAGTCCTTTTTCGCCTGTCTTGGTCGCCATGATCTTGTCGCGCGCGGCCTTGTGCTTCCGGGCCTTCTCGCGATGGCGGGCATTCTCGTCATCGGCTTCGTGAGATGGGTTCATCATGCGATTTCTCTCTTTGCTTCGTGCAGACTTTCGGCGATCACATCCGCGGCGCGATTGGAGCGTGGTGTCCATAATCCGCGCCTGATTGCTTCCGCGAACCGGGCAGCCATCTCGCGGAGCGCCGCCGGGTTGGACTGCTCGATGAAATCTCGCACCCGGTCGTCTTCGAGATAGGCCGCGAACAACTGATCGAAATGATGATTCGAGACCGCATCGGTCGAGGCCGCGAAACCGAACAGATAGTCGACGGTCGCAGCCATCTCGAATGCGCCCTTGTAGCCGTGCCGCATCACGCCGGCGATCCATTTCGGGTTGGCGGCGCGGCCCCGCACCACGCGGGATATCTCGTGCGCCAGCGATCGCACCGCCGGCATCTCGGGCCGCGACGTATCGATATGCGCAATGCGCGGCGCCTGCCCGCGCAATGTCGACGCGGCGGCTGCCAATCCGCCCATGAACTGATAGTAGTCGTCGGAGTCCAGGATATCGTGTTCGCGGTTGTCCTGGGCCTGTGCGATCAGGTCGACGTCGGCCAGCCGCTCGACAAGATCGTCGCGGGCAGCGCTGCCCTCCGCCCCGGCGCCATAGGAATAACCGCCCCAATCCAGATAGACGTCGGCCAGATCAGCGCGATCGTCCCAGCCGCCCTCGTCGATCAAGGCTTGCAGCCCCGCGCCGTAGGCGCCGGGCTTTGAGCCGAACACCCGATGAGCAGCGCGGCGCTCGGCGAGCTCGCGGCTGATGCCGCTTGCTTCCAGCGTCTGCCGCCGGCGGCGGACATTCGCGGCGATCGGATTGGCGTCATCAGGTTCGTCGAGCGCCGCGACAGCCGCCACCGCGCTCGCGATCATGTCCATCTGGGTCGGAAACGCATCCCGAAACAGGCCCGAGACACGGAACGTGACATCGATGCGCGGACGTCTCAGTTCTGACAGGGGCGTGATCGCAAAGCCGGTCACCCGTCCAGAGGTCTCCTCCCACGTTGGCCGCACCCCAATCAAGGCGAGCGCCTGTGCAACATCATCTCCGCCGGTGCGCATGTTGGCGGTCCCCCAGGCCGACAGCGCGATCGTCCGTGGCCATTCGCCGGTTTCCTGCCAGAAGGATTCGACGAGCCGTTCGGCGGCCAATTGTCCGATTCGCCAAGCCGACGGAGTCGGCACCGCGCGCACGTCGACAGCGAAGAAGTTGCGGCCGGTCGGCAGCACGTCGGGCCTGCCACGCGTCGGCGCTCCCGACGGACCGGGAGACACGAAGCGGCCATCAAGACCGCGCAGCAATGCCGCCATCTCTTGCGGCGGGCTCGCGTCAATGGCCGGCCGCAATCTCGTCTCGATCCAGTTCTGCACGGCTGCGGTGCGTATCCACGATGGGTCCGGCATCGTTTCGCCCGATACTAGCCGCAACGCCAGTTCTTCGATCCGTTCGACAGTGTCCCCCGTCGTCCGCCACAGGTTCGAGCCAAGCGCGGCCAGGACCGCCGGCCGTGGCCCTGTGAATGGGGCAGCGAGATCGCGGGTCAGCGGGTCGAAATCGACAAGACCGAGATCGAGCGCCAGTGACCGCTGCAGCGAGGCGTCTTCCGGCTTGCGGTCCGACCGCGGCACGCGCGCAATCGACACGAGAAGATCGGCGCACTGTCTCGGATCGGGCGCACGCCCAAACACGTGGAGGCCGTCGCGGATCTGCATTTCCTTGATATCGCACAAATGCGCGTCGAGCGCACGCAGCGCCTCGCCGACCGGCATGTCCCGCGTCAGGTTGACATCGGCATCGAGCCGCTGCGCCCGCGCCATCGAAAGGATGTCCTCGGCGATAACAGCCGCGCGCTTCGGATCGAGGTCGGTTGCAACCGAATATTCATCCACCATCGATTCCAGCCGCGCCAGATCGTCGTGCAATCCGGCACGGGTCATCGGCGGCGTCAGATGATCGACGATGACCGCGGAGGTGCGGCGCTTGGCCTGGATGCCTTCGCCGGGATCGTTCACGATGAATGGATAGAGATGCGGCAACGGGCCGAGCACCGCATCCGGCAGGCAATCGGCGGAAAGCCCGGTGCTCTTGCCGGGCAGCCATTCCAGATTGCCATGCTTGCCGAGATGAACGATCGCGTGGGCGTCGAAGACGCGGCGCAGCCAAAGATAGAACGCCAGATAGTGATGGGGAGGAACGAGGTCCGGATCGTGATAGGTGCTCTTGGGATCGATGTTGTAGCCCCGCGCCGGCTGCACGCCGACAACGACGTTGCCGAACCGATGCAGGCCGAGACGAAACACGCCATTGGTGACGTGCGGATCATGGACGGGATCACTCCAACGCTCCGTGACCGCACGCTGAACATTGGGAGGGAGCGCACTAAATGCCGCTTCGTATTCCGCAAGCGGCCATGACGCGCCACCGCGCCGCAAGGCGCGGCCCTCGAGCGCATTGGTCGGTCCCTGCTGCAAGAGCCGCATCATGCTGGCCGCATCATCAGGTGCGCCGGAAATCGCGTATCCCCCGTTGCCCATAGCAGTGAGGATTCCGATCAGGCTTTGCGGCGTATCCAGACCGACGCCGTTGGCGAGACGGCCGTCGCGATTGGGATAGTTGGCGAGGACGATGGCGACCCGTCGCTGGCTCGCAGGCGTACGGCGCAGCCGCACCCACGCCGCAGCGAGATCGGCTGTAGCCTTAACGCGATCCCCGACTGGGCGGAAAGCTGTCGGCGTGAAGGAGCCAAGGCTCTGTCCGGATTCCTTGAACGCAATGGCATTGGCGAAGATGCGCCCGTCAACCTCGGGTAAGACCACATGCATGGCAAGGTCACGCGGGTTGAGGCCGCGGGTCGAGCTTTCCCAGCTTTTGCGGGAAATGCCGGCCTGGGCGACCTGCAGCACGGGACAGTCGGTCTCCGACAATATCCCGGCGTTTTCGCGCGCGGTCGCCGTCGCAAAGGCCGTCGCGTTCACGATGATGTCGGGCGGATGTGCGGCGAGCGCCGGGCGCAGGAATGCGATCGAGCGTTCGTCCTTGAGGCTCGTGACATAGAGCCCGACTACATTGAGCCCACGCGCCCTGAGCGCGGAGCACAGCGCATCGACCGCGGCGGTATCGCCGCCTGCGACGAGGGCGCGGTAGAAGATCACGACAGCGTTGGGGCGTTCGTCGGTGGCAGGTTCGCCGTTCCAGAAGCCGGCGGCCGGCATTGGCCGCGCCGACGGCGGCCTGTTGCCGTGGCCGATCAGATGCGCGGCGAAGCGAAGCGCCAACTGCGCGTTGTCGATGCCGCCTTCAGTACAATAGCGCCACAGTTCGTAGGTCTCGTCGGCGCCGAGCGTGCCGCGCGCGGCTAATGCAGCGTTCCAGTCGGTTTCGCCGGGAATGCAGGCGAACAACGTTCCGCGCTGGATCGCGTCGCGCCGAAGGCTTTCAACGCCGTGCGGCCAATAGCTTTCGCCGCCGAGCATCCGAAGCACGACGATCTTTGCTTCGCTCAGCGTGCGTTCGACATAGAGATCGACCGAGGCGGGATGACCAAGAGCCAGCAGATTGGTCAGACGGACGCTCGGGAAGTCCGCAGGCAATGCCGCATGCGCAGCACCGAAGGCCGCCAGATCACTATCCGCCGCGGACAGGATGACGATGTCGGCGGTTTCCTGCCCGAGGTCGCGCGCGACATCGCCGTCGTCGATGCTGCCGCCGCTGTCGAGTTTCAGATGCATTGATCGCCTTTCGAAAGGCTATCCCGCAAGCGCGCGGCGCGCCGCATCGGCGTCGAAGCCCTTCAGGCCGATCACGACCAGATGCTCGGCCTGCTTGGCGTCAGGCCGCGCGAACGCCAGCTCGACACGGCTGCCGACCGCCTGCACCACGATCGGCGCAGGCTTCTCGGAGATCCGTGCATGGCCCTTGACGCGCAGCACCCCCGAGAGACCGAGGACGTCGCTGACCCGCGCGCGCATCGCCTCGACGCTCTCGGCCGCCGCAGGCGTCACGACGATGCTGTCGAAATCGTCGTGATCGTGCTCTTCTTCGCCGTGGTGACCCGCCCGCGCGGCGAGGTCATTCTCGGCATCGGCTTTCATCCCGATGAGCACGTCAGGAGCAAGAGCCCCGTGAGAGCGGACGACGCGGACACCTTGCCTCAACTGTGCGCCAAGCCGGCCTTCGATCCCGGCAAGCACCTCCTGCGACACCAGATCGCTCTTGGAAAGGACCACGAGGTCGGCGCAGGCGAGCTGATCCTCGAACACTTCCTCGATCGGGTCGTCGTGATCGATCTCCTCGTCCGCAGCACGCTGGGCCGCGACCGCCTGTTCGTCGAGCACGACACGTCCCTCGGACAGCGCCAGAGCATCGACGACGGTCACGACGCCGTCGACGGTCGCGCGCGTGCGGACCGCAGGCCACGCGAACGCCTTCAAGAGTGGCTGCGGCAGCGCCAAACCTGACGTCTCGATCACGATCGCATCAAGCGGTTCGTCCCGAGTCAGCAGCTCGTCCATCGTCGGAATGAAATCGTCGGCGACGGTGCAGCAGATGCAGCCGTTGGTCAGCTCGACGATATCGCCGGGCGCACAGGCCTTGGCCGCGCATTCCTCGACAAGACCGCCGTCGAAACCCGCATCTCCGAACTCGTTGACGATGACGGCGATGCGGCGGCCGTCGGCTTGCGTTAGAAGCGAGCGCAACAGCGTCGTCTTTCCGGCCCCGAGGAAGCCAGTAAGCACGGTAACTGGAACACGAGACATATTTCAGGACTCCTTAAGAGGAACGTTTGAGCCACAGCGGAAGGCCGGCCGCGACGAACACGACGTTGGGAACGACCGAGGCGATTACTTGATTGAGACGGCCCTGCGCATCGCGGAATTCGCGGCCGAGCCTGGTTTCAGGCACGATGCCGAGACCGACCTCGTTCGACACCAGGACAACAGGGTTTGCTGCTACGCTAAGAAACCGCGCGAGCCCTTTCGTCTCGACATCGGGGTCACGCCCTGCGAGCATCAGGTTGGAGAGCCAGAGTGTCAGGCAATCGACCAACACCGCGCAGCCGGGCCGCGATACCTGTGTCAAGGCATCAATGAGCGCCAGCGGCTCCTCCACGGTTGTCCAATCCGACCCACGCCGGCCGCGATGATGCGCGATCCTGTCCTGCATCTCTCCGTCGCCTGCGGTCGCCGTTGCCAGATACACGCGTGCAAGGCCGCTTTCGGCAATCATCCGCTCGGCAAAAGCCGATTTGCCCGAACGTGCGCCCCCGAGCACCAGCGTGGTCGAGAGATCAGTCATTTCGGAGCGCTGCCATCCTCGGGCGACCAGCGGGCGGGCGGCAGCCGCGCCACCATTCCCTTGCGCAGGATTTCGGCGCGCTCGCGCCACGGCACCAGGCCGTAGGTCGACTTGCGATAGGAATCGATGAAAGACACGACGGCACTAGCACCCTCGGGCTGGAGATCGCCGAACAGGAAGGTGTAACCGTCCGAGCTCGAAACCGCGACCGTGGTCGGCCGCTTGCACACGCTCAAGCACTGCACGCGCCGGACTTGAACAGCAGCATCACGTTCGCTTGTAGCGACCTGGATCGCGTCGAACATGGCAGGGCCAGCCAGGACGCCCTCTGACGTCTTGCAGGTGACGCATACGCTCACGATGACAGAACCGCCAGGCGCGGTCGCAGGCAAAGCTTCGTCCGGGCGAGTATCAGGGTCTTGCTGATCGACGTCGTTGCGATCCATCACAATGCTCAAGTCAGGGCCATGACGGCCGCGAGCTTTGTTGGATCGCGTTCGACGGTGGAACGACCATCGAACTCATTCCGTCCGGTGCACCCCGCCCGACGAACCTCCAAAGCACAATACGCGATGGCAGGTCTCCTGGCTCGCGGGTCGTCGCCTCTCGCCGCCTTCCCGGTCATCCCAGTGGCTTCGGCTTTGGCTCGCCGCTTACAGTTGCGGGGGCAGCGTCGGCATTGCACCGGCTTCCCTTTTTCACCTTCCCGAAGGAAGGACCATCGCCGCCACGCTAGCTGTCCCCGCGACGGCGGTCAACCGCAGTTGACCTGCCCGTTTCCTTCGGCCACTTAAGGCGCGCGCACGAGGAGCCCATGACCTTCCAAATCCCATCTGACTGGCAAATCCCCGCGATCGCTCCAATCGATCAGACGCTTGCCGCAACGATGCGCGCGCGAATCGACGGCAAAGCCAAGCCGCCGGGATCGCTCGGACGAATCGAAGATTTGGCTGTGCAGCTCGGCACGATCACCCATCCGTCGGCCGCAGCGCTGCAGAACGCCGTCCTGCTCGTGTTCGCTGGTGATCACGGGCTGACGGAAGAAGGCGTTTCGCAATATCCGTCCGCCGTGACGGCCGCGATGGTAAGGACCTATCTCGCAGGTCGCGCCAGCGCCAACGCCTTTGCGGCCGCCTCGGATGTCAGGATCCGCGTCGTGGACGCCGGCGTCGCCAGCGAACTGCCTTCCCATCGCGACCTCCTCGCCATCAAGATTCGGGCCGGCACCGCGAATTCTGCGCGCGAGGCGGCGATGTCGGCCCAGGAAGCGCGCAAGGCGCTCGCGGCCGGCTTTGCCATAGCTTCCGGTGAAATCGATGATGGCGCCGACATCATCGCGCTCGGCGAGATGGGAATAGGTAACACGGCGTCTTCGGCGCTTCTGGTGCATCGGCTGGCGCCCGCTCCGCTGGATGACTGCATCGGCGTCGGCGCCGGCCAGGACGAGCCGGGCATGGCGCGCAAGCGCGCTGCCATCCACAAGGCGGCCAATCGTAGCGATGCCACGGCGCCGTTCGAGGTGCTCAGGGAATTCGGCGGCCTCGAGATCGCCATGATGGCGGGCGCAGCGCTTGGCGCAGCGGCGCATCGTCGTCCTGTCGTCATCGACGGCTTCATTTCGTCCGCTGCCGCCCTTGTTGCCGTCAGGCTGGCGCCGGCGACGCGCGACTATTGCGTGTTCGCGCATCGGTCGGCCGAAAAGGGTCACGACATCGTGCTCGCGGCGCTTCAGGCACGGCCGCTACTCGCTCTCGACATGAGACTTGGCGAGGGTACCGGCGCGTTGCTGGCCGTCCCGCTGGTACGGGCCGCGTCCCGCCTGCTGACCGATGTCGCCGACCTCAGCGACGTGCTGGAGGGAAGGATCTAGATGCGCCTGGATCGTTTTCGCGACGCGGTCCGATTCCTTACGATCATCCCTGTCGGCGCTTCGAACGATGCGCCTGATTCCGAGTGGCTGGTCCGCTCGTCGCAATTCTTCCCGCTGGTTGGTGCGATCGTGGGTCTCGTTTCGGCGGCGACCCTTGTGCTCACAGCCCTCGTGTTGGGGCCAGTCATCGCGGCGCTCCTGGCGGTGTTGGCAAGTGTCCTTCTCACCTGCGGATTGCACGAGGATGGCCTGGCCGATACCGCAGACAGCTTTGGCGGCGGCTGGACGGTCGAACAGCGTCTCACCATCATGAAGGACAGCCGGATTGGAACCTATGGCACGCTTGCGCTGATTTTCGCAATTGCATTGCGCGTCGCGGCGCTCGCCGAGATGCCGGCCTGGATTGGCGCGGCGGCGCTGATTGCGAGCGGAGCCGCCGGCCGCGCCGTGGTGCTGCCGATCGTTGGCTGGATGAAATATGCAGGCAACACGTCCGCGATGAAGGTGGCCTATACGCCCTCTCCGCTCCGGGCAGGCGAAATCGGCTTCGCAACGATTGTGGCGCTGCTCGCACTGACGCCACTTGCTGCGGCCTCCGGTACGCATGCCCCAACCGCGCTTATTGTCGGCATCGCTTACGGTATCGCACTGGCAGTTGCGGTCACGCTGTGGTCGCGACGGCTGATCGGCGGCTATACCGGCGACGTGCTCGGGGCCATCGAGCAGGTGTTCGAGGTCGGCTTTCTGCTTGGCGTTGCCGCCGTCATCCGGTCGGCCATGTGATCTGCGCCCATGTTCGAGTGAGTCATCGGTGTCTGACAAGAGCGAACCGATCTGGCGAAGCGACATCGATTCATTGGCATTCCGTCCCACCGGACACATGGGTATATGCGTCATGCACCGGCGCGCATTCCGGACGCTGCTGGGTTACACGCCTTCGCCACGGCAGTGCATCGACTTCTACCTGATACACCGCGATTCGTTCGAAGCGGCGGCCCACGCCAAGCTGATCGCCAGAAGCATCCGAGAAACGGAGAACTTTCATCTCACGAGCCGCGACATCCGTCGCCGGATAAAAAATTCGGTCGCATCGGGCGATGCCGTGGGCTAGAATGACTCGCGGAATGAGGATCACCATGCAGCAGACGCAGTCAGCCGATTTTACAGCCGTTGCAACCGGCACGAATGTCATCGTTCAGGCCGTTCTGGCGATGGCTCTCGGTCTGTTCGTCGTTGGCATGGTCGGCTTTTCGCACATCAGTGCCGTCCATAACGCCGCCCACGACGTGCGCCACGCGAACGCCTTCCCCTGTCACTGACGACAGATGCACGTCTTCAGATCGATCGTGTTTGCGGCGTCGCTTGCCGGGTTGATCGTCGGCGCGCTGATATCGGTCGTGCAGTTCTTCGGAACCGTGCCGCTGATCCAGAAGAGCGAAATCTACGAGAAAGCCGCGGCCGATGCGCAGCACAAGGCCGCCCATTCCAGTGGTGGTGAAGCGGATCATCATCACGATGCGGAATGGGAACCCGAAGAGGGCTTGCAGCGCAACGCCCTGACCGTCGCCGCCAACATCCTTACTGCGATTGGCTTCGGCCTCATGCTCACCGGCATCTATGCGCTTCGGCAACGACCGGTCCATTGGCGCGAGGGTCTGTTTTGGGGCCTTGGCGGCTTCGTCGTTTTTGTCGCGGCGCCCGGTCTCGGCCTCCCTCCGGAGCTGCCGGGTTTGCCGGTCGCCGATCTCACCGCGCGGCAAATCTGGTGGGTCGCAACCGCTGCTCTGACAGCGTCGGCGCTCTACCTCCTGATCCTGCGCTCCGAACCGTGGGCTGCGGTCCTCGGGCTCATACTCATTATCATACCGCATCTCGTCGGCGCGCCTGTTGCGCCCGAGTCTCATGTCGAAGTGCCGGCCTCCCTTTCTCACCAGTTCGTGGTGACCGTCGTACTCACCGGACTTTTGTTCTGGAGCCTGTTGGGCATCGCAACGAGCCTCGCGTTCGAGAAAGTATAAAGTATCAAGACAACGAAGTTAGGCGGCCGATCGTCAAGCTGCGCCCGCTGGCTCCTCACCGGAATTGCCAGCACCAGGACGGATCGCCGCGATCACGGCGCTCCCTCATGTCGACACGCATGAAACGATCATGCGCGAGCGCGGCGCCGACCCACAGTTCATTCCAGGCGTCGAACACCGCCGGAGACAGCGGCCCGCGTTCTGCCATCAGGTGCCATGAGGTCTGCCGTACCGTCGCGGTCGCGCCCTGCACGCGCAACTCGGCGTCATCGCCCTGCCCACAGGCAATGCGAGCGAACGCGCCGGCGAAGCCCGCAGCCCCAGGACCGACACCGCCGAGCAGCGAAGCGACGTCGTCAAAGGTATGCATCCCCACCAGCCGCGCTGCAGCGCCAGCAAGGTGACCACCCTCCTCAGGACCGAGCACGGTGATGGTTTCCGGCACGATCGACGTGATGTATTCCATCGCGTAGTTGCGCAGGACTTTCTGAAGGCGCTCTTCTGGCCAGGTGTTTTCCGGAAGCCGTGGCGCAAGATCCGCTCGAAACGGGGGACATTGCTCGCCAGGTGAGAATTGCAGCCGTTCATCGGGAGTAAGGTCGTGATCCCACTCCTTGTAGTAGCCTTCCAGGCCGGGCTGTCCGTCGACCGTCTGGCCGGTACAGACGAAGCCCAGCCGTGGATTACCGAGGACGACGCCGTTATTGGCGTGCCATCCTCGCAGCATCGCGCGCGACACCTCCGATGGAATGCCGCAGATCGCGGTGCCCGACCAGATCCATCGCGGCGGCGGATATCGTACCCAGGCCTTTTGATCGCTCTCGTAGACATACTCGACCTTAACGCCGCCGACCTGGTTCGAGAGATAATGGTATTGCGCGCAGGCCACTGCGTGCGGGAGCTTGTCGAGCCCCAGCTTTTTCAACCCCGGAACAAAGCGCGCCAATTGCTGGCGTCGGAAGGTCCGAAACACCACCTCGGCCGCGCGCGCCGCGCCGGCGCGGGAAGATAGCATCAGGATGAGGCCGGTGAGATAGGAATGGTAGATCAGTTCGACGGCCCGATAGGCGGCGACGTCATCCTTGGCTCGGCTCTCCGCACTTCCGCTCAATTTTTCTTCTCCAAACCGGCGACCACGAAATCCGCGATCGACTCCGCCACGCGTTTCTTGGCCGCTTGCGTCTCTCCGGGACGCGGTTGGTACCAGCGCGACGTCCAGTTCAAGGCGCCAAGCAATGGCTTCGCGGCAAGCTTGGCATCGACGGACCTGAATTCGCCGGAAGCGATCCCGTCCTTGATCACCCGGATATAGAGGTTCTCGTTGGCCTCGCGCAACGCGGCGACATCTGCAAGCTCTGCCCTCTCGCTCTCGTTCGTGCGTTCCAGAAGGTGCATTTCCAGCCCCTGCGCGATCACGCGCAGATAAGGCAGGTGATCGATGACCAGGATGGTATGGGCGACCGCCATGCCGTGCAGGCGGTCGCGCGCGGAAGCCGGGGTCTCGAAAGATGGCCGGATCGCCGCCTGTGTCAGTTCCATGCCACGGCGGTGCACGGCGAAGAAGAGCTCGGACTTGCTTCGGTAATAATAATAGATCGCCCCTTTGGTCGAACCGATCTCGTCGCTCACCCGATCGAGCGACGTGGCGGCGAAGCCCTGGCGCATGAAAGCGCGCGCGGCAGCGTCGAGAATGTCGATCCTCCGATCCGCCAACGGCTCGCCGGTTTCGATTTTGCCAAGCTTGCTCAAGATACCCCTCCTGCGCTGCGCGCAATTGACATCCAAACATACTACTCGGTAGGCTGCAACATACTACTCAGTATCTAAGAAAAGGCAGGGTGGATGACGGACGATTACGCGGGGCTGCGTGTCCTCGACGTAAGCCAGGGATTTGCGGGTCCCTACTGCGGAGCTATCCTCGCCCGCAGCGGCGCGTCTGTCGTCAAGGTCGAGCCGCCGAGCGGCGACTGGGCCCGCACGATCGGCGGATCGGTCGATGGGCACACAGCCTTCAGCCTCGTTCCCAACATCGGCAAGCGCGCGATCTGCATCGACGGAACCAGGCCGGACGGCCGCAAAGTTCTCGCCGGCCTCGCGGCCTCAGCCGATATCGTGATCCAAAACTTCCGTCCCGGTGTTGTGGAGCGGCTGCAGATCGCCGATGCGCAGTTGCGGCCAGCCAATCCCGATCTGATCTACGTTTCGATCCTCGGCTTCGGCCCCGGCCCCTACGAAAATCGTCCCGCCACCGACACCATCATCCAGGGCTTCACGGGCATGATGGTAATGAATCGCGATAGCGCGGGCACGCCGCGGCGGATCGGAATGCTGGCGGTCGACACCGCCGCCGGTATCTACGCGGCCCAGCAGGTCGGTGCAGCGCTCTACAGGCGCCTCTCCGGACGCGGCGGACGTCACATCAGGATCTCGCTCGTGGAGGTCGCGGCGGCGTTTCAGGCGATGCCGATCATCGACGATGCCATGCATCGTGACCGTCCGAGCCCGCCTTTGAGCGTGCCGATCGGAACCTTCGCCACCTCGGACGGCCACATCAATCTCTCATGCGTGTCGAACGCCATGTTCCGGGGCATCTGCCATGCGCTGGGCAAATCCGATTGGATCGAGGACCTTCGTTTTGCGACCGAAGCCGGCCGCCTGGCGCATGCTGGCGAAATAACCGGCGAAGTCGTCGACATCCTTCGCACCCGGCCGAGTGCACATTGGATTCGCGCCTTTGAGGAGCAGGACGTGCTGTGCGGTCCCGTTCAGGACTACCGGGCGTTCCTTGCCGATCCTCACGTGCAGGGCCTCGGGCTGGCTGCGACGCTTCAGGGCGGCGCCTTCGAAGGCCTTCCGCTCACCCTGCTTCCCGGCACCGCGGCGCCCAATGCACACGCGCCCGCGCCGCCCAGGCTCGGGGAGCATACGCGCGAGATCCTCATCGAACACGGCTATTCGCAAACTGCGGTCGACCGGCTCGTCGAAGACGGCACGGTCATCGAGGCAGACCAAAGGGAGGTAAGAAAATGAAAGCAAGAGCAACAACGAGTGCCATCGCGGCCGGCCTTCTCGCCAGTCTGATGGCATCCTCCGCGGTCGCGCAAGTGTCCGACAACGTCGTACGCATCGGCATCCTCAACGACATGACCGGGATCTATGCCGACGCCGGCGGAAAGGGCTCGATCCTCGCGGCGCAACTCGCAGCGGAGGATTTCGGTGGCAAGGTCGCCGGCGCCCCGATCGAGATCGTCTCGGCCGACCATGCCAACAAGCCCGATATCGCCGCCAATCTCGCGCGCCAGGAATACGACGCGCAGGGTGTCGACGTCATCGCCGATGGCGGATCGTCGGCGGCGGCGCTCGCGATGCAGAACGTCTCGCGCGAGCGCAAGAAGGTCATCCTGTTGTCAGGGCCTGCGACCGCCGAGATCACCGGAAAGGCCTGTTCACCCTACAGCTTTCACTGGATGTACGACACCTACGCGCTCGCCGCCGCTCCGCCGGAAGGGGTCCTGAAGCGCGGCGGCGACACCTGGTTCTTCATCACCGCGGACTATGCGTTCGGCAAGTCGATGGAAAGCGAGGCGACCAAGCGCATCGTGGCCAGCGGAGGCAAGGTCATCGGCGGCGTACGTGCACCGCTCGACACTCCCGACTTCTCCTCGTTCCTGCTTCAGGCGCAGGGCTCCGGAGCCAAGGTGCTTGCGCTCGCCACCGCCGGCAGCGACACCAGCAACGCGATCAAGCAGGCGCAGGAATACAATGTGATCGGCTCCAATACACAGGTCGTGACCTTCCTGATGTTCATCAACGACGTCGACGCCATGGGCCTGAAGAACGGACAGGGTCTGGTCTCCTCGACGACCTATTATCACGACCTCGACGACGGCAGCCGCGCCTTCGCCAAGCGCTTCTGGGACAAGATGGGCCGGCCGCCATCGATCGTGCAGGCCGGCGTCTACAGCTCCGTGGTCCATTATCTGAAAGCGGTCGCTGCGACCGGAACGGACGATGGGACCAAGGTGGCCGCCAAGATGCGCGAGATGCCCGTCGAGGACGCCTTCACCCATGGCGCGAAGATCCGCGCGGATGGCCGTTTGCTGCGCGATCTCTACGTGACCGAAGTCAAGAAGCCCGAGGAGTCGAAGGGACCCTGGGACTACTGGAAGATCGTCGCGACGATTCCGGACGACAAAGCCTGGCGTCCGGCCGACGAAAGCGAGTGTCCACTCCTGAAAACCCACTGAGCCGAGGAGCGCGTCGGGCATGGCCGAGAACCGCAAGCTGCTGGTCGAGAACGACGGCCCGGTGACGATCATCACCATCAACCGTCCGGAAGTCCGCAATGCTCTCGACAATGAGACCGCAGCCGAACTGACCAAGGCGCTGCGGGCGTTCGACAGTGCGCCCGATCAGGCGGTCGCAGTGCTGACAGGCGCGGGAGGAAACTTCTGCGCCGGCGCCGACCTGAAGGAGCTCGCTGCCGGCTACGAGTACAAGCCATGGGGCGGCGATCCCGACGGTCCGTGTCACGACTTGCTCTTGAAGCCGGTCATCGCTGCCGTGGCGGGCTACGCGTGTGCCGGAGGGCTCGGCATCGCCTTGCGATGCGACCTGCGCGTCACCGAGGAGAGTGCGACCTTCGCCGTGCTCTCGCGGCGATGGGGCGTTCCCATGAGTGACGGCACGACGGTGAGGCTGCCTCGCCTCATCGGCGCCGGGCGCGCCCTCGATATGTTGCTGACGGCGAGGAAAGTATCGGGCGCGGAAGCAGTCGCGATCGGGCTTGCCGACCGGCTGGTGCCCACCGGGGAAGCCCTCTCCGCTGCCGTCGCGTTGGCGCACGAGATCGCGGCCTTTCCGCAAATCGCGATGCGCTCCGACAGGATGTCGGCCATTCGCCAGTGGAATCTGTCCGAGAAGGAAGCTCTCGCACTCGAAACGAGCCTGTCGCTGGAGGCTCGTCAGAAGGAAGCACGCGGTGGCGCTACCCGCTTTGCGTCCGGCGCGGGACGTCATGGCGCGATCGAGAAGGACTAGCGCATGCGGGCGGTGATCGGACGGCAATTCGGCGGCATAGACGATTTATCCTTCGAAGAAGTCCCGAACCCGTCTCTCGAAGCCGGAGCAGTTCGGATCTCGGTGCACGCCGCCGGAGTAAGCTTCGCCAATCTGTTGTTCATTGCGGGCAAGCACCAAAACCGTCCATCGTTACCCTTTATTCCAGGAACGGAAGTCGCCGGCGTCGTCTTGGAAATCGCCCCCAATGCAACGACCGGGCTAAGGGTCGGTGATCGTGTCTGCGCCGGATTGCCGTCCGGAGGATTCGCCGAGGAGGCGATCGTCGATGCCGCCAACGTCTTCAAGATTCCGGATTCGCTGAGCTTCGCCGGTTCCACGCTGTTCCCGACGATCTACGCCACTGCCTATGCGGGCCTTGCGTGGCGGGCAAACCTCAAGCCCGGAGAAACCCTTCTGGTCCATGGCGCCGCGGGCGCGAGCGGGTTAGCCGCCGTCGAAATCGGCCGCGCGCTCGGCGCGCGGGTGATCGCTACCGCCGGCGGAGAACGCAAGACCGCTGTCGCCGCCGAATATGGCGCCCATCACGTGATCGATTACAAGCACGACGAATTTCGCAGCTCCGTGCTCGAGATCACGGAAGGCCGCGGCGCCGATGTCGTATTCGATCCGGTCGGCGGCGACGTCTTCGACAATTCCTTGCGCTGCATCGCTCCGCTCGGCCGCCTTCTGCCGATCGGCTTCGCATCCGGCCGCATTCCCCAAATCCCTGCAAACATCATCCTGATGAAGAACCTGACCGTGATCGGGCTCTATTGGGGGTTCTACATGGCGTGGGGCAAGTCCAAGGCGGACGCCGTCTTGCGTGCAAGGGTGAAAAACCTGTTCGAGGAACTGTTCGCACTTCACGAAGCAGGCAAGCTTCGCGCGCCAGTCGATCAGACGCTTCCGCTGCCGCAATTCGCAGACGCCCTCCGACGGGTCGAGCGGCGTGAAGTCATCGGCAAGATCGTTCTCGCGCCGGGAGACAGGGCCGCCGACAGCTTCACTGCGCAGACGGCATGAGAGCGTGCAAAACGTCCCAATTCCAGGTTTGACGGACGCTGTCGAACGCAGCGAAATCGTGGTCGAACTGCCAGTAGGCCCATGCCCAGCCAAATCGGTCGGCGTTTCGCGCCACGAACGACAGGTATCTCTGGCGGCTTTCAGATGGCGCGCGTTCATAAACCCCAAACTCGCCAAGATAGATGGGACGTTTTTCTCGCTGTGACCAGAGATTGATTCTGGTGAAATCAGCGACAACTCTCGCTTCGTCCTCGCGGGCACCCCAATCCAGGGGCCGAATCGTCGAAAATGTTCGGGACCATGGCGCGCCTTGATGCGTAAACCTGATGGGCGCGTAATAGTGAAAAGTCACGATCAGTTTTCTGTCGCCGGCCGGAAGAACCAATTCGTCAATAGGCGCATCGTCGGTGTTGAGAACAGCGACAATTACAGTTCGCTCAGGGTTCGTGACCCTGATGATGCCAAGACATTCATTGAGCAGTGAGTTCCATTCAGCCGAGGTCATATGTCCCCCGGGCTCGTTCAGAATTTCGAATAAAAGCGCAGGATACTTCCCTGCATAACGCGACGCGATCTGCTTCCAGAACGATTTGAGCTTCTCGGCACATCCCGAGATATAACGCTGGCAAAAATCGGTGTCGTGCTCATCCAGAATGGGAATGAGCTTCCTTGCAAAAACCTCTTCGATAACTCTATCGAGGCGCTTCAAGACGGCTTCATCAAGGATGTTATCCGAATCCATATGCTTGAAGCCGAAGAAATTGATTCTGACATGCGAGAAACCAGCCCTTTGAATTGCAGTCAGGTTCTCTAAACGGAATGGCGCATTCTCGGCCCCTTCCCAGATGCCATCATACCCCAGAATATTGATGCCACGTCCCAAGCCCGCGACCTCGCGGAATGCGATCTGCTCAGATCCGTAGGCCCGTGGCATCCACGCCGCAAAGACGAAGGCCAGCGGGAGAAGCTTGAGCGCTTTTGGCCAACCGGCAAGTATAGCAATCATTCCTGCGCCAACTCACGATAGCTGTGATCTTCCGGCAGCACCGGCCGACAGGTTGCGAGGAAGAACACCAGCAACAGCACGGATGTAAACATCGTGGAACGAAGAAATATCGTCTCCGTAAAATTGGTCTGAAAACTGAGGACGGAGAATCCTATGATCAGGGCACAATGAAACCGATCGATCGATCGGGATGAAATCAGATAGAGCACCTTGTTCGAAAACAGGAAGACGCTTGCTGCAAAAAGCAGGTAACCCAAAAGTCCCGTTTCCATGAGAATGGTGATGTAGCCGCTGTGGTAGTTGTCGAGCACCCAACCGTGGTTCTGCTCGAAATAATCGTAGATCGATTGGGTCGTCCAAAATCCGTTTATTCCGAAACCAAGCAATGGCGCGTCGTCGAAGTGGCTTATCGCGTACTGCCAAATGAAGGTTCTCTCCGTGAAGTCGATGCTCAAATCAAAGAGATGGATGGCGTCATACCCAGTCAGGTAAAAATACAGGATCAGGAAGCCCGCCATGATGCACATGACAAAGGGCAACACCGTATAGACTTTCATGCATTTCACCGACCGCAGGGAGGTGAAAAGCAAACCGCAGGCCGCCAACGCCACAGCACCGGCGCCTCGCGAGCCCGAAGCCAGGACGCACGTTGAAGCGAGCAGGAATGTAACAAGGAAGGGTAGCCATCTCTGCCCTGTTATCTTTCGATAATAGGCAAAGAACATGAGATAGGCGCCCACAAAGCCGAGCGTCTGCTTTGATTCGTAAACACCTTGCCATTGACCGTTGTGCATCCAACTGCGGTCAATTCCGATATCCGGCACGAACATCGCGAAAAAAGCGGATGCCGCAACCAGTACAAAGAGGCCCCGAGTGATCGATTTGACGATATCGTCGATGTCAAGTCGCGTGATAAGGCAGAATGCGCCGAAGGTTGTTATGACAAGAGCCGCGCTTTTCATGATGGCCGCAAGGCCCAGATTTGTCCAAAGCACGGAAACGGCGGCAAGGACGTAGAACGAAACGATCGCGATCAGGTCGAGATTGAACCCCAGCCGCAGGTTGGGGCGCACAAACGCGCTTGCATAAATCAGCACAATCCACATCGACAACGCAGCGAACTGCTGCAGGAAAGTCTGTTCCACCGCCAACAGGGCAGTGTTGAAGGTCCCCATCGATGCCACCACATTGATGGTGATGGACCAATTCATGATGGCCTTAGCGGCCCGCTCGATGTCGATACCGCGCGTTTGCCGGATCGCGCCGTCAAGCACGCCCGTGTCCACCTGAATTTGTGCTCCGGTCATGGAATGAGCTTCGTGAAGCACGGTTAATTATTTGCTATCGTCGCCGGTCGCGGCGGGTGCGCAGGACGCCACGCCAATGCGGCTCCGGCAAATGCCAATCTCAATGGGTACAGATCGCGCCGCACTGGGCGGGCCGAGAATACATCGCGGCGCATTTTCGAGCTGAGCAGCGTCAGTCGTGCTTGGTTGGCGTGGAATGGCTCCTGTTAAATAGCAGGTACAGCGCACGCGGGTTGGTGGTCAGATAGCGCCAGAACAGCCGGCGCGGCTCGAGCCAGACCCGCCAGGCCCATTCCAGCCCGACATTCTGCATCCATTGCGGCGCGCGGGGGCGGCTGCCGGAGAGAAAGTTGAAGAGCCCGCCCGAGGTCTTGATGACACCGACGTTGGAGAGCCCGGGCGTGAACTCCTCGACAAAGGCCTGCTCGTAGGGCACGCCGAGCGCGACCCAGAGATAGTCGGGCGCCAGCGCATTGATCTCGTCGACCTTGGCGCGCAGCGCGTCGCCGCGCAGATAGCCATGCGAATGACCGACGATCTTCAACTTCGGATACATCCTGCGGACATTGGCGACGGCGGCGGCATTCTCCGCCTCGTCAGCGCCGAACATGTAGAAGGAGAGCCCGGCCTCCTCGGCCTTGCGAGCGACGATGTGGAACAGGTCGGTGGTGGCGACCCGCTCCGGCAGCGGCTGCGATGACTTGAACCGTGACACCGTGACCAGCGGCTGTCCGTCGGCATTGATGAGGTCGGCGGCGCGGAACAGGCGGTCCGTCATCGGCTCGGTCGAGCATCGTGCCACCACCTCGCCATTGGCCGAGGTCAGATACAGCGGACGGCTCGAACGGCGTTTTGGCGAGACCTGTTCGATCATGAAATCAGCCGTCTGCTCGAGATCGAGCACGGCGAGCCGGAGCCCGCCGACGGTGACACGCGGAACCTCGGCGGTGGCCGCTCTGCCGATGAGGTTCGCGCGACGTTCACGCACGCTGTCTTTCTGCGACGGTTCACCGCGTGAAGTTGGTGCCGTTGACACTTGTGTCGGCGCTTGGCGCGGAGTGTCACAAATCCGGACGGTCGAGACAGTCCGACCGAATTCGACACGCGACTTGCGTTCGTCCTCGTCCCGTGACGTCGAAATCGGGCCGGAAACTTGCTCTTTCATCATGACTCAAGCGCTTCAGTTAGAGATTCCGATTGTTGTCTACGCGAACTGCAATATGCGGTCCATTGGCGGCTGCGAGTGCTCGCGACAGTTCGAAGCTGCCTGAACTGGTTAACCGTTAGCAAACGGTGCGACGGGCTCGCTAACCATAACGAAACGTTACGCGCTGCGCGGCGGTGGCAAGGTCGGCCGGTTATCAAACATTTGGTAAGAATCCGCGCACCGGGCGACGACCACAATACATTAATCCAAATCGCACTCTGCCCGTGTCTCCGCCGGTCTGGCTGTGCTAGAAGGTCGCAGCTCCGGCTCGACCGGCGCGCTGAAAAAGTCCGGTTTGCCTTTCGCACGTATGAACAAGAATAATAGCGACGCGTTCGATGTCTGCATCGACAACGCATTTGATTTTTTGAATCAAGAGTACGCCGAACTGTTTGATGGCTCGGACGCGACAGCGTTCCAGCATCCGGTTTGGCTGGATACGCTCTACCGTAAGCTCGCGCCCGCCGCGGCAGCCAAACCCCTGATCGTCACGATCCGCCGTCGCGCGACCGAAAAACTGGCGATGGTATTGCCTTTGATGCGGGTGTCGCGCGGGCCGATGCAGACGGTTGAATTCGCTGATCTCCGCGTGTCCGATTATCTGACCCCTGTCGGCACGGCCGTGGCATTTTCCGAGCTGCTCCAGGACGAGGATGCCGGCCTGACGCTCCGGCAGCTCGTCAGGCCGTTCGATCTCTTGCGAATGTGCAAGCTTCCTGATGGAAGAATGCCGATCGAAAATCTTATGGCAGCGCCTCGCCGCATCGTCATGGAGATGAACGCGTACGCGACAGTGCTAGTCGCCCCCTTCGAGCAATGGCGGGCGAGCGCGCTGAGCCGCTCCTATCAGAAGGAACTCGCAAAGAAGCTGCGCCAGCTCCAGAAGAAGGGCACGTTGAGCTTTTCATGCTGCGACGACAGCGCATCCATCATGGCCGCGATGGAGATGATGAAGAACTTTCGAGGCCCGCGTTTCCGAGGCGACGGCGACGGCGACCTGTTGCAACGTCCCGAATATTTCGACTTCTATTCCTCCGTGGCGCTCCGCGGCCAGGGTGCCTTTGTTCGTCTCTACACCATGAAAATGGACGGCAACCTGATTGCGGCAGTGCTGGGATTGTGCCACCGCGGCAATTTCCTCATCATTATGAGCGCATTCGACATCGCGGGATACAAGAGCCAATCCATCGGCGCGCTGATGTTCGAACAAGTCGCCAGGGATTGCATCGAGCGCGAGGATCAGATCCTGGACTTCACCATTGGCGACGAGCCGTACAAGAAGATGTTTGGCGGCCAGCCCTCCCCGTTGTGGAGCGTGACTCAGGCGGGTAGCGTCGCCGGCTCACTCGCTCTGTTCGCGTTACGACAGGCGCCCTGGATCAAACTGGCCGCCAAGAGGATGGCCGAATTCAAGCTGCTGCCGGTCCGCACCTGAACTTAAACGTGCTCGCCAAAGCGCGATGGCTTTTCTTCGAATCGTCATCCGGTTTTAGCTCTTTGTTTGAGCATGATTCATTTTTCGGAAAACCCGTATCCACTTTTCCGGATCATGCTTCAGGCACGAAGCGCGCCACGGACTCGTGCGATCCATCCCGGCCGAATCCCGTCGACCCGATGGGTGATATTGCGTCGAAGAAAATGCACCCTGCGCCGCACGTTCCATCTTATGTCGCTGCTCGACGTCAGTGCCTGCCGAAAGCGCGCCATTTGCAGGGAGTGTTGGTCGGCAGCAATCTTGTCCGGATCGGAATAGAACTCCGATATCTTCTCCTTGCCCATGCCGCTGGTTTCGAGCCAGCGTGGCACATACTCCGTGCAAAGACGTTCAACATCCACCAGAAGACGGCTCACTCCGGTGCCGGCTGCCGGACAGTTGGTTTGAAACGCGTCGCCAATCAGCACGACGCCCGGCTGCAGATGTCCTTCGGCGGCAGACAGGTCCATCACCCAGTTCTGCACCTGACCGATGACGCTGAAATCTCCGAGATAGGATTGCAATCCCGGCATGAATCGGAGCAACGTCGATCTTGTCTCCCGTCTCAGCTCACGCATGATCGGATCGGTCGGATCGCGAAACATGAACAGATTTGCCCGCATACCGGCCCGCACCGGAAACAGACTGAGATAGTCGACGCCATCGATGGCCCGCTCGCCATAGCAGGTTAGCGCCTCGAATTCGAACGGCGAACTGTCCGGACGCGCAATCGTGAAGCCGAACGAAACCGAATGGCGCTCGGCAAGAATCCGCCGCGTGATTCCGAGACCGTATCCAAGAGCTCCGGCCATGCCCGTCGCCAGGACAACGAGACGCGCAGTGACGCGCTTTCCGGAGGCCAAAACGAGATGTTGAACGTCATCGCTGCAACTCACAGCGGTCACCTGGTCGACAATGAAGCCGGAATGACCCGGCATCAGACGTCGTGCCAGGGCAACGAGGTCGGCATAGGGAAGGCCGTAGGTTTGGCCGGCACTGACGTCGACCACCCGGCCTTCCCTGATATTGATCACGCGGTCGTACACACACGCGATCGCCTCGAGTTCGCGGATGAAACCGAGCCTGCGAAAGACATCGACTTGTCGTCCGGCGATCTTCTCGACGCGGAATTCTTCCGGATAAACCGCGCGCTTGTCGATCAGTACAACCTGGCAGCCAGCCCTGGCGAGGACTGCCGCCGCGAGCGATCCCGCCAGCCCGCCGCCGACAATCGCAACGTCCGTGGCGATGGTTTCACATCCCTCTTCCGCGATCGGTTGTATCACCTTATTCACCATCATGGTTGCCGGCTCTGACGATTGATGCCGGCCGAACTGCAATTTTCTCGCCTGATATCCACTTCGCCGAACCGGCACGATCATTTTTGAGCATCGCAGTTAACGCCCGCGGTCCGGTCCAAATCTGGCGACGTCCCGGCACGCGCCTTGCTCAAGGAGTATCGTGAAATCTATTCCCCGCTTACTCAGCAGTACGGTGGACCATTGTTTATCGTCAGGTCAGCAGGTCATTTTCGTGCAAACGGCCGGTGGCTGCGCAGATTTGACTTCGGCAATCATCTTCGTGCCGCCGCAGCGGCTATCCTGGGAAACCATCGTTTGCCCTGTCTGAAGACAGCCGGGACAGCGGCGTTCCAGAACGAGGCAAGGCTGCAGATTCGCCGGACAGGGCAAGTTTGCGCCGGTGCATTTGCCGGGTGGGGAGAACGAAATCTTAGGTGCCGAACATTAACACTCTCGGCTCGCGTGCGTGTTAGGCATTGGGCCGTTGTCAGCTACGAGCATCTTGAAAGGAAAGATGCCTTGTACTTCGCATGATCGAATCCATTCTCCAGTTGATGCGACGCGACGTGACGCGCGGTGTTGCCGGGACCATCCTTCTCAAGGTTGGCAGCGGCGGCCTTGCGTTTGCGCTCTTCTCGCTGGCAGCACGAACCATGTCGCCGGATGCGTTCGGCGCTTTCGCGATGTGGCTTTCTGTCGCCCAGATCGCATCGGTCGTGGGGCTGGTCGGCCAGGAACTGCTCCTGGTTCGGTTCTTGAACGAGTACCAGGTGCGCGAACAGGCCGATCTCGCCAAAGGTGTGCTGCTATCGAGCCTGAAGATCTCCTCCATTGGGATGCTGGTCGTCATTGCCGCGATCGCAGCCGGCGCCAGCGTGCGTGGTGACGGATGGCTGCTGATCCTGGCCGTATCCGCCTTTACGGCCGTGAATGCAGGGCTGATGCTTGGCAGCCAGATCGCGCGATCGCTCATCAGCATTTTGATGGGGGAAGGCAATCGGGAGTTTTTCTGGCGGGTCGTCGTCGTGCTGTTTTTGGTAGCGATATTGTTCGGCCATGGGCTGCTCGATCCCCCACAGTTGCTTACCGTGATGGCGATCGCCATGGCCATGGGGCTCGCCGTTCAGGTCATTTCGATTGCACGCGCCCTTCCGAATTTGCGCAATGTGCCGGCGCGCTCGGAGAGCTCCCGCTGGAGATCGAGCGCGCTTCACTTCTGGATTTCTTCCATTCTTGAGGCGGCCAATCAGTACTTCGATGTGATCCTGATTTACTGGATGCTGGATCCGGCCACGGCCGGCATCTATTTTGCCGCATCCCGTCTGGCGAACATCTTCGCCATGCTCTCGGCCGCACTTTATAGTTTCGGGGCGCGTCGTCTGCCCTCGCTCTACTTCAGCAAAAATCATCAAGAGTTCGGCCACACGCTTCAGCTCATGGCGGAGGTGACCGCGCTTTGCGTTGTCGCCGGGCTCGTCCTTGTCTGGATCGGCGCGCCCCATCTTCTTGGCCTGTTCGGGCCTCATTTCGCCGCCCAGCAGTGGGTGCTGATCGTGCTTGCGCTCGGGACGGCCTTTCAGGCCGCCGGCGGTCCGTCCGCAGCCATCCTGCAGGTGACCGGCCATGAGGGTGACTATGTTCCCGTCATCGCCGGGAATGTCGTGCTGCGGCTGATCGGATTTCTCGTACTAATTCCCTGGCTCGGCGAGCTCGGCGCCGCGATTTCGGCCACTGTTTCGCTGGCGGTCGCCACCATCGCCCTCAACATCCTGTGCCGCCGCCGCACGGGCGTCGATCCTTCGATCCTTGTGCTCTCTCGCCGCTTGTTCTCGAAAGCCGAACCGTATCCGGTTCGTGTCGCAGACTCGAAGGACTAGAGGCCGTTCAGCTCACCAGCCCCAACGTCTCGCGCTGAGATTGAACAATGACGGAACTGATGGATACGCGATTGACGACAAGCCCCGTCGGCACTGCACCGGACTTCGACAGGCCGGCCGTAGCCCGTTGAATTGCCGCTGGAGCGGCGGCTCCGTCGCGAACGACGACGACGATCAGATCGGCATGGGCCGCCAGCGTCCTCACGTCGGGTTGCGCAGCAAGGGATGACGCATCGACGACGATCAGATCGAACTCCTTGCGAATGTCGTCGGCAGGGAGCGCGCCTGTTTGCGTGCTGGCACTCAAGAGTACATTGACAGAGCGAAGGTCTGTCTTGGTGATGCCCTGCTCCTGCCGGTCGGCCGCGGCGGGCTTTACTGCAGGCAGATCCGATTGCAGCTCGATCAGAACGCTGAGCATCCCCTTGTTCAGGGCCGAACGATTGAGCGATCGCGCAACAGTGCTGCCTCCCGCGCCGTTCTCGATCGACATCACGAGGGCTACCTTGCCACCAGACCCCGGCAACTCGTCGATTTTCCCGATCAGCGAGCGCAGGTAGGCACTCAGATCGAGCTCGGCGGTTGCCGCAATCGGCTTTTGCCAGACGCTTCTGGTGAATTCTCGTGCCGGAAGATCGGGAATGCGGGCCCAGACCGGCAGCTTCAGCGGCAATTCGGGCTGGGGGGATAATGAGAGCTGGGGCAATTCGGGCTGGAGCGAAGGTGAATTTGCCCGGCGAACCTTCGGGGTGGGCTTCTCTAGAATGTTCTTGATGTCCGGTACGGCAACTACCGCCGTCGATATCAGTATAGAGGCAATCGCGAGCGCTGCGAGGAGCAACGTGAGCGGCGGCCGGGTCGGACGAAGCGGCGGAATGGCAAGCGAAGCGATCTTGGTCTGCGAGCTCTGCAGCAGGCGCTGCTCATTGGTGGTCTTGAACCGCGATAGAAACTGCTCGTAGATATTCCTGTTGGCTTCCGCATCGCGCTGCAGCTCCTGCAGTCTGACGAGTGCCTGACCGTCGATCAGTATCTGCGATTCGACCGCCTTCAACTGATCTTCCAGCGATCTCTGCTGCTCGCGTTGGGCTTCGTATTCGGACTTTGCAGTTTCGATGTTCTTCTTCCGCTCGATCTCAATCTGCCTGTTGAGATCGTTCAACTGGCTGTACGATATGACGAGGTCGGGATGGCGATCGCCGAACACCGCACGTTTCTGCGCGATCTGGTCATTGAGCGCCGACCGCTGAGCTCGCAGGGCACTCAGCAAATCCTGTCTGACCGGCCCATCGACATTCGCTTTAAGGTCGCGTTGCGCCTGCTCATAGCGGGCTCTTGCTTCTTCGGTACGAGCGCGAGCAGCAGAAACCTGCTGCGTCAGATCGGTAACGCGCAGTTGCTGGGTCGTGGCGTCCTTGCCCGCATTGACGATCCTGTGCTCGAGCTTGAAGGCGGCAACCGCATCTTCTGATGCCCTCAGCCGGTCGTTCAATGTCTTGAGGCGGCTACTGAGCCAGTCGGCCGCTTCGTCGGTCGCCTCGGTGCGGACACGGCCCTGGTTGGCGACGAACGCTTCAGCTATGGCATTGGCGTAGTAAGCGGCTCGATCCGGTCGGTTGGAGGTGAATTTGAAGCCGATAACGTAAGTCAACCCGCGGCGGGAAATATCGAGCCGGTTACGGAATCTTTCGAGCAGACGCGTGGTGTCGGTTTGACCGCCGGCGATATCCTCGTCGTCTCGAACCTTAAGCTGTTCGATAAGCGGCCGCAGAAAACCGTCGGACTTGGCGATTTCAACCAGGCTCTGAAGCGCGGCCGCATCCTGACCGATACCCGGCAGCACGTCCTGATCCGTAGTCACGCGCTGCTCTCGAGGATCGACAACGACCAGCGCGGTGGCTGCATACCGAACCGGAATCAGCAACAGAGCGATGACGCCAATGGCGAAGATGGCCAGCGCGAGCATCACGATGCGTCGGCCGTTTTCCCGCAGAAAGGAAAGCGTGCCGGAGAGGGTTAGCAATCCCTTAACGCGTTCGGCGGATCCGGTGCCACGCGGCGGGCGCGGAGCTTCCCACGACGCCGCCGTGGGCTCCGTCTCACCGGAACGTCTCGGGCCTGCGCGGCTACCGAACATCATGGGTTTTGACTCGAATTCAACTGGCAGACACTGTTCAGTGGCCCTGCCCCCAACGTAAATATCTATGGTTAATCGCCGGTTACCCTCTCTCGGCAACGCCATGACCAATTAGTTAACGAACTGGCTCTATGTTCCGCGCGGCGCAACGACATCTCCCCAGTGAACGAGGTGTGCTGCATTAACCCCATTGTGCGCTGGCCGGTGTAGGACCGAGCAACGCGTGATAGGCATTGCGAAAATGGGGGGAAGAATCCCCACTCCCTCAACCGTTGAGGAATCCGTGTTCCATTACCAGCCAAGCACAGAATTGCGCGAGGCACCGATACGATCGTCGGCAGCGTCACGTGATCGGTCAAACAGCATAAAGCCGAAGCGACGTGTCGTTCTGGTGCAGACCCAGGCGGAGAACGCCGGTGCTCAGGAGATCACAAGGCTGCTTGGTGCCGGCCTGACGGCGCGCGACTATGAGGTCTTCAATCTCTTCTTTTTCCGCAAATCAGATTCCTTCGACGAACCGCCGAACACGTTCTATTGCGCGCAGAACCGGCCAGGAGATCCGGTGGCGCTGTTGCGGATGCTGTGGAAGCTCGGCAGCCATATCAGGGCCATCAGACCCGATGTCGTCCTCACGTTCCAGCATTTTGGCAATGTGATCGGCGGAGGCGTATCGCGCCTCGTCAGTCGCGCTCCGGTTATTGCCAACCAGGTTTCATCCGCGATGTCGATGAGCTGGCCGGTCCGCGCCGCCGACATCGTCATGGGCAGCGTTGGCTTCTACAATTGCATAACGCTCAACTCGCGGGAGATGGAGCGCGAGTACGCGCGCTACCCCGCCCCTTATCGATCGCGCATGAAGCATGTCCCACACGGCTTCGACGACAAATCGCTCGATCTGCCGAAGGATATCGCGCGGCAACAGTTCAAACTGCCGCCCGATCGCGTGCTGCTCGGTTGTGCTGCAAGATTGCACCCTCACAAGCGGCTCGATGCGACGATACGTCTCTTAGGCAGCGAACCGTCCTGGCATCTTGCGCTGGCCGGTCAAGGCGCGGACGAGACACGGCTGAGGCTGTTGGCAGACGAGTTGAAAGTATCCGACAGATTGCATCTTGTCGGCGAGATTCCGCCGCGACGGATGGCGGACTTTCTCGCCTGTCTCGACGTATTCGTGTTCCCGACGCAAGCTGAAACCTTTGGCCTGGCCGCGGTTGAAGCTGCGAACGCAGGTGTTCCTTCGGTCGTGAACGATCTCCCCGTTTTGCGCGAGGTGCTGTCTTTTGAAGGAAGACCCACGGCGCTCTTTGTCGATGCCTCGGACAATGCGAAATTATCGGCCGCCGTTTCCACAATTCTAACGAACAAAACGTTGAGCGACGAACTGCGGCAAAACGCCAAAGGCCTGAGGTCGCGCTATTCGGTAGACACAATGGTCGAGGAATACGTCCAAATTCTCAGCCAGGCTGTTTGATCAGTACGCATTAGGCACATGGGCGCAGATGGGCCGGACATGATTATCGAATTTCGCTGCGAACGCGAGCATGCACGGCAGTGGATGTCCCGTGAGGCGCTGTCCGTCAACGGCCGGGATGTCCCGGTTCAAATCGCGTGGACGCCAACTGCGGAAGCTCGGCCTGCTGGCTTGGAGGCGCTGCTCGAGCTTGAACGGATGGTATTGCGGAGGGGCCAGCGCGGTGGCGCCGACAAACTGAAAGTCATCCCGGAACGGTCGCAGGCCCAGGCCGGCAGGGCCGACGTGATTGTCGATTTTACACGCGCCGCCCGGGATCCGGACTGCTCCGCCCGGCTATATCTCCGTCCGCTGTTTAATGGGGTACAAGGCGAAAACGCCGCGCTGGCAGCCATACTCGCGGGTGACTTGCCGACTATCGAAATCGTCAATGAACTCGACGGCACGGTCCTCGATCGCGGTCATCCGTCCGGAGAAATTGCAGTCGGCTTGAGCGGCGCGCTCGAAACAGTCATGGCGCGAACCCTGAGCATGCTTGCTGCGATTCTGTCAGGAGCGCCAAGAATAGTTCCGGAGCTGGCTTCGTCGGCCGGCAAAAGCGCCCCACGGCCGGCAGCCACATATGTTCTGCGCGGCCTGGCCTTGTCGATCGCGAAGGAAATATATCGCCTTTGCTGTTATGCGCCTCATTGGCACATCGGGTGGCGCTACAGCGAAAATGCCGACGTGTGGCGGACCGGAGATCTATCCGGGCCGGACTGGAAAGTGCTCGGGGATCCCGGAGATCACTTCTACGCGGACCCCTTTCCGGTCAAATGGAAGGAAAGGACATTCGTCTTCTTCGAAGATCTCGATCACAGGGTGGGCAAGGGTATCATTTCCGCGGTCGAGTTCGACCGCACTGGTCCGGTCGCAAACGTCGTCCCCGTGCTGGAAGAGCCCTGGCATCTGTCCTATCCGTTTCTGATTGAGGATAATGGCGAACTCTGGATGATCCCGGAAAGCACGGAGCATCGAGACGTCGCGATTTACAAATGCGTTCGGTTTCCGGACAAATGGGAGCGTCACTGCACGTTGCTGTCGGGGCTCGAATTGGCCGACGTGACCATCACGCGGCACAACGGCATGTACTATCTGTTCGGAGCCTGGCGCGACGGGACCGGAGGCTATTCCGACACATTGGCGATCTTTTATGCCGAGCAGCTCTTTGGACCCTGGTTGCCACATGCGAGCAATCCGGTTCTGATGGATCGCGCAAGTGCGCGGCCGGCGGGCAACTTTGTGACCATCAATGGAAGCTTGTGGCGGCCGGTCCAGGATTGCTCCGACGGATATGGCGCAGCGCTCGGTCTTGCGGAAGTTCTCGAACTGTCGCCGACCACATTCAGACAAGTCGTTCGGCACTCTCTCAAGCCAGGGCCTGCATGGCCGGGCAGGAAGTTGCACACACTGAACCGCTGCGGCCAGCTCGAGGTGATAGACGGATCGCGGGTTCAGCCGAAGTTCAAGGCTTTCGTAGACGGACCTGTATCGACCGTTTCGGCATCCTCCGGGAGTGACGCTGCTCGGCGGAAGCCGGCCCGATCGCGAAACGCCCCTAACAGCGTTCTGGCCGCCGATTAGTTTCGCGGTGGTCAGCGACCATCGCCGGTACGGTTCGCGCTTATCAAGTCAGCCAGATGTAAAAAGAAAGCCCGCGTCGTTGCGGGCTTTCGTTCTCCGCTACCAGCCGCGATAGCCGCCGCTACCGAAGCTGAAGGTGACACCTGGTCCCCCGCCGTAGTACGGCCGCTGATATCCATAGCTGTTGTAGTATGGGCGATAGTAGCCATGCCGGTGGTGGCCGTAGCGGTGATAGCCGTAGTGATGGTGATGACGGTGCATTCCGTAGTGATGATGGTGATGGCCCCTTCCCCGAGCGCTCAGATCGGTGGACTGACTCTCATAGCTGCCCGTCTTTGCTGCCGCCTGCCGATCCGCCGCATTTGTGGCCGCACTACCAATCAGCGCTGCAGCACCGACCGCCAACGTGATAGCTAACCTCTTCATGGTCGCACTCCATTTCGTGTGTGAAGTTCAATCCCATAAGGAGCGCCACGTTCCGGGCTGCGACATAATACCCAGCCGTTTAGCTGCGGTTCATCTCCATGAACAAATCCCTTTCGCGAAGTGGATGCAGGCAGTGGGCACGGCTCGAGGACCCAGAGTTGAGGTCAAGCGATGACATTCCCTGCGCTAGCCTACTGCTGTCGCACTTCACACCGGTGTCGTCCCTGCGAAAGCAGGACCCATAACCACAGGCAATTGTTGTGGCGCGAGCAAGCGGTTGTAGAGGTGTAGGGTGGGCAAAGGCGCACTTGCGCCGTGCCCACCATCCAGCGCCGTGCTCGCGATGGTGGGCACGCTTCCGCCTTCGCTCGTTGAGCTACGGCGGACAAGTCGCTTTGCCCACCC
>NZ_JAQMIL010000032.1:0-10000 GCF_029990105.1 Bradyrhizobium sp. Arg237L
TACCCCCGTGCTTTTTGTTGCACGGGACCCATGGGTGCAACCGGCACCCGGCTTTCCCTGCGCCCTCTGCTCAATGAGAGGGTGGAAAGTGAAGCAAAACTCGGACGCAATGCGCCGCGAGAACGCGAACTTACATCCTCACGCTGTTTGAAATTTGAATCCCAACTCGCAATGACGAGGATAGAGCGGCGTACCCCAACCTATCCCCTCACCCTGAGGAGGTCGCGCGAGCGACCGTCTCGAAGGGCGAGGCCACTGGCGGGGCCTCATCCTTCGAGACGCGGCGAAGGCGCCGCTCCTCAGGATGAGGGTCTAACGGCGCAGGCCTGGCGGCAGGCGCTCACGCTCTTGCCCGCTCCCCAACTACAGCAGCTCCGGCTGCTCCGCCGCGATCGAGTCCCCGAGCGCCACCGCGCCATCCGCGATCACCTCGGCATAGACGCCGCATTCGTTGTGGCCGAGGCGCTGCATCAGGGTGTGGGGGATGGTGAGGTCGCGCGCGCCGGTGTCGGGATCGACATTGACGGCGGCGCAGCGGGTGATGCGCTTGACCACCTTGGCCCGTGCGCTGCCGATCGCGATCGTCTGGTCGAGCAGCTCGAATTCGTGCCAGGCCGGCCAGCCCTCGACATAGAGGTTGGCGCGGAAGCGCAGCGGATGCACTGATTGCCCGACCATCTCCTCGATCGCGCGCAGGCTGTTGAGGTTGATGATCGAGACCACCTTGCGGGCGACGTCGGAGAAGCTGTGGCCGGGGCTGGTCAGGACCTTTGGCGGCCCCTTGATCTGGCCGGCATGGTGGAGTGCGAAATATTGCTCGATCGCGGCGCGCCCGGCGGCCGTTTCGAGGTCGCCCTGGGCCACCATCTCGCCGTTCCGGCGCAGGGTCAGGACGTGGCTGTCGTCGTCGAACTCGGCGCGGAGCGGCACCAGCCATTCGTCCCGCTGCAGCATCAGGAAATGCGGCTTCGGCAGCCATTTGGGCTGCTCGGGCTCGAAGCCGCTCGGGCCGTTCTCGATGGCGTAGCGGCGGTCGGACAGCAGCGTCTGGCCGGCCCTGAGCTCGGCCCGCGGCAGCGCCTCTGCGGTCAGGCCTTTGACGGGATAGCGGTAGATGCCGGCGATCTGTGCGGGGGAGGTGGAGGACATCAGACCTTTTAGGAGATTTCCATCGATCGGGCCACCGAACCCTTACGAATTCATTGCGGAAAGCTCTTCCGTTTCGGAACCCGATGCCCACATTGTGATCAAGCCTGAAACGAGGGCGACGACCACCGGTCGGTTGACGGATATCAACACGGTCGGGCGGAAACCCAATGAAGATGCCTTCCACGGTGCCTATCGCGTGATCCGCGAAAGTGTGCGTGCGGTTTCGCGAAAAGATCACGCGCTAATTTAAGAATTGGGCGCGATCAGACGCAAAACCGGTACCCACTTTTGCTGATCGCGCCCAGGGCCGGGAGGGCAGGCCGAGGGAAAGCAAACGATGAATATAGAAAAATACACCGAGCGGGCGCGCGGCTTCATCCAGTCGGCGCAGTCGCTTGCGGTACGCGAGGGGCACCAGCAGTTCTCGCCGCTGCATCTGTTGAAAGTGCTGCTGGACGACAGCGAAGGCCTAGCCGGCGGCCTGATCGATCGCGCCGGCGGCAATTCCCGCGCCATCCTCAAGGCAACCGAGGATGCGCTTAACAAGCTGCCGAAAGTGTCGGGCAGCGGCGCGGGGCAGGTCTACCTTTCACCCGAATTGGCGCGGGCGTTCGATGCGGCCGAAAAGGCTGCCGAGAAGGCCGGCGACAGCTTCGTCACCGTCGAGCGTCTCCTGCTCGGGCTTGCGCTCGAGAAGAACAGCGAGGCCGGCTCGATCCTGAGCAAGGGCGGCGTCACCCCGCAGAACCTGAATGCTGCGATCGAGTCGCTGCGCAAGGGCCGCACGGCCGATAGCGCCACCGCCGAGAACGCCTATGACGCGCTTAAGAAATATGCCCGCGACCTGACCCAGGCCGCGCGCGACGGCAAGCTCGATCCGGTGATCGGCCGCGACGAGGAGATCCGTCGCACCATCCAGGTGCTGTCCCGCCGCACCAAGAACAACCCCGTCTTGATCGGCGAGCCCGGCGTCGGCAAGACCGCCATCGTCGAGGGCCTGGCGCTGCGCATCGTCAATGGCGACGTGCCGGAGAGCCTGAAGGACAAGCGTCTATTATCGCTCGACCTCGGCGCGCTGATCGCGGGCGCGAAGTACCGCGGCGAGTTCGAGGAGCGGCTGAAGGCCGTGCTGCAGGAGGTGACCTCGGCCGAGGGCACCTTCATCCTGTTCATCGACGAGATGCACACGCTGATCGGAGCCGGCAAGGCCGACGGCGCGATGGACGCGTCTAACCTGTTGAAGCCGGCGCTCGCCCGCGGCGAACTGCACTGCATCGGCGCGACCACGCTCGATGAGTACCAGAAGCACGTCGAGAAGGATGCCGCGCTCGCCCGCCGCTTCCAGCCGATCTTTGTCAGCGAACCCTCGGTCGAGGATACGATCTCGATCCTGCGCGGGTTGAAGGACAAGTACGAGCAGCACCACGGCGTGCGGATCTCCGATTCCGCGCTTGTGGCGGCTGCGACCCTGTCCAACCGCTACATCACCGACCGCTTCCTGCCCGACAAGGCCATCGACCTGATGGACGAAGCGGCGGCGCGGCTGAAGATGCAGGTCGATTCCAAGCCCGAAGAGCTTGATACGCTGGACCGCGAGATCATCCGCCTCAAGATCGAGCAGGAGGCGCTGAAGAAGGAAAGCGATCTGGGCTCGAAGAGCCGGCTGCAGGCGCTGGAGAAGGAACTCGCCGATCTCGAGGAGAAATCGAAGGCGCTGACGGCGCGCTGGAGCGCGGAGAAGAACAAGCTCTCCAATGCCCAGAAGCTGAAGGCCGAGCTCGACGCGCTGCGTGTGGAACTGGCCAACGCCCAGCGCCGCGGCGAATTCCAGCGTGCCGGCGAGCTTGCCTATGGCAAGATCCCGGCGCTGGAAAAACAGCTCGCCGATATCGAGGCCAGCGAGAACCAGGGCGCGACGATGGAGGAGGCGGTCACCGCCAACCACATCGCGCAGGTGGTCTCGCGCTGGACCGGTGTTCCGGTCGACCGGATGCTGGAAGGCGAGAAAGAGAAGCTCCTGAAGATGGAGGATGCGCTCGGCCAGCGCGTCGTCGGCCAGGCCGAGGCGGTGCGTGCGGTGGCGACCGCCGTGCGCCGCTCGCGTGCCGGCCTGCAGGACCCGAACCGGCCGATGGGCTCGTTCATGTTCTTAGGGCCGACCGGCGTCGGCAAGACCGAGCTCACCAAGGCGCTGGCGGAGTACCTGTTCAACGACGAGACCGCGATGGTCCGCCTCGATATGTCCGAATACATGGAGAAGCACTCGGTCTCGCGATTGATCGGCGCGCCTCCGGGCTATGTCGGCTATGACGAGGGCGGCGCGCTCACCGAAGCGGTGCGGCGGCGGCCCTACCAGGTGGTGCTGTTCGACGAGATCGAGAAGGCGCATCCTGACGTCTTCAACGTGCTGTTGCAGGTGCTCGATGACGGCCGCCTGACCGACGGCCAGGGCCGCACGGTCGACTTCCGCAACACGCTGATCATCATGACCTCGAACCTCGGTTCGGAATTCCTGGTGAACCAGCCGGAAGGCGAGGATACGGGCGCGGTGCGCGAGCAGGTGATGGCGACGGTGCGGGCGCATTTCCGCCCCGAATTCCTCAACCGCGTCGATGAGATCATCCTGTTCCATCGGCTGCAGAAGAGCGAGATGGGCCGGATCGTCGAGATCCAGTTTGCGCGGCTGCAGAAGCTCTTGGAGGATCGGAAGATCACGCTCACGCTGGATGCGGCGGCGCGCGACTGGCTGGCCGCCAAGGGCTGGGACCCGGCTTACGGTGCCCGCCCGCTGAAGCGGGTGATCCAGCGCAGCCTGCAGGATCCGCTGGCCGAGATGATCCTGGCTGGCGATGTCAAGGACGGCGACAAGGTCAAGATCTCGGCCGAGGGCAACGTGCTGACCTTCAATGGCAAGGCGCAGCAGACCGCCGAGGTCGCCCAGTTCGACGCGCCGGTAGCGAAGCGCAAGCTGAACTGAGTTATGAGACGGCTAGAAGCCCTCTCCGCGGTCCGCGGAGGGGGCTTCGAGTTTCTGGGAGGTTGGAAGATTTATTCCTGCGTTACCGCCGGGCCGACATCGTCCTCTTCGCTCGGCTCGAGTTCGGAAAGGATGTCCACGAGCTCGCGGGCGCGGCCGGTCGCGAGCGGCTTGCCGGCGTTCATCAGCGGCTCGTCATTGGCGAGCCAGGCCTGGGCCTCCGCCAACTCGTCGACGGTGGCGCCGGTCGCGATGATCTTGGCGATGGTGACATCGTCGACTTGGCCGACCGCTCTGACGACGTCATCCCGTGTGATGCGCCTCATGCCCGGTACCCCTCGACGCGTAACAACGAGGCCTCCGCCCGCCGTCATGGCGGGCAGGGACCGAAGTAAGGCAGTCCTCGATCAGCGGCCCGTTGTCAGCCGCGGCGGGTGCTGCGACATCATCCAGAGCTCGATCGCAGCCAGGATCGCCACCGCCGCGCCGATCACCACATGGACCGTCATCGCGGTGGTACCGTGGAAGCCCAATACCCAGGGCGACACCAGGGCCCACAATCCGACGATCAGGTTCAGCCACTCCTCCCACACCGCGAATGCCGCCAGCGCCGCGATCGCAAGGACCGCGATGACGATGCCGGTGATGTAGGCGTTGGTGGAGACGGTTCCGGCGGTGAAGCCGAACAGCCAGGGCGACAGCAAGAGGATCGCGCCAAGGACCAGGTTTGCGACGTCGCACAATTTCGCGTTCGTCCAATTCTCCATGACACCCTCCATTGGAGGTTTCGCGTATCCATGAAACCGAGCTGATGCCCACCCGGTTCCATGGCCGGCGCGGCAAATTTGGAGGGAGGAGATCAGCGGTTGCTGACGGGCCGCGAACCGGTCGAGCCGGTGGCGTCGGAGACGATGCGGGAGCTGCCGCGGCTGTTCATCTGGCCATCGATCCGGTCCCGCTCCTTCTCGAAGCCTGCCAGCATCGAGCCCTCGAGCGAGCGCCCGCGCGGCAGCTTCACGCGCATCGGGTCGACGAAACGGCCGTTGACCAGGATCTCGTAGTGGACGTGGGCACCGGTCGACATGCCGGTCGACCCGATAAAGCCGATCACCTGGCCCTGGCGGACGCGCTTGCCGGACTCCATGCCCTTGGCGAAGGCGGACATGTGGCCGTAGGCGGTCTCATAGCCGTTGTTGTGCTTGACGCGGACATACTTGCCGTAGCCGCCCTCCCAGCCGACCTTTTCGACCACGCCGTTGCCCGAAGCGAAGATCGGGGTGCCGTAGGGGGCCGCCCAGTCGACGCCGGTGTGCATCTTGACGTAGCCGAGGATCGGATGGCGGCGGCCGCCGAAGCCGGAGCGCATGATCGCGTTGTTGACGGGCTTGCGCACCAGGAACTTCTTCGCGCTCTTGCCGGTCTCGTCGTAATAGTCGACCACCGAATCGTCAGGCGTCTGGAACCGGTAGTATTTCTTGGTCTCGCCGCCGACCGTGAGCGCAGCGTACAGCACCTCGGTCTTTTCGCTGCTCGTTACGCCTTCGTCCTCACCGGCGTAGTAGACGTCGAAGGAGTCGCCGGGCTGCACCTTGCGCTGGAAGTCAACGTCATAGGAATAGATACGGACCATGTCCTCGATGACGTTCTGCGGCACCTTGTTGCGCAGTGCGGTCTCGTAGATGCTCTGATAGAGCCGTACGCCGCTGCCATCATCCTCGTCGTCATCGTCGCTGTTGTCGGCGGTGTCGGACACGGTGTTCATGCTCTGCACATCGACGGCGACATATTTGCCGATGTCCGAGAGGGCTGCGATCGCCTCGACCTGGGTGTCGTTGGCGACAATCACGCGATAGGGCTGCAGGCGCGCTCCCGGGGCCGGATTTGCCGGCGCCATCAGTATGCGCAGTTTCTGGCCTTCCTTGAGGCCGCCATCGCGGCCGCGGGCGCCAAGCGTGGCCGCGATCGCCTTGGCCTCCTCGGCTGTCGCGCCCATGTCGCGCAGCACCGAGGTGACGGTGTCGCCCTTCTTGACGATATGCACCCGTTCCCCGGTCGGATTGCCGCCGGTGACCTGCTCCTTGGTCTTCGGCAGCAGCGTGACGTTTTCCGGCACCACGCGGGTCTCGAAGCCGGCATAGGGATCGGAAACGTTGCCTTCGGTGGCATAGGCGAGCTTGATGTCGGGCTGCGCGCCGCCGACATCGGCGGTGGCGTTGGCCAGCGTATAACGGACGCCGCCGTTATTGCCGCGCCAGTTGGCTGCGTCACGCACCCGCATCAGGATCTCGTCGAGCGCCACCACCGCGGCGATCTTCGCCTTCGGCAGCACCTGCCCGAGATCCTTGGTCACGAAGGAGACCTCGGCATCGGGCTCCACGGCCTCGGGGTTGTTCGGATCGTCGGCCGCCGCGGTCTGATTAGTGCCGACATCGGTCAGCATGCGTTGGGCGTTGAACGGCGGGATCTTGGCCGAAAGATCGCTTGTCGTCATCGAGAGGTTGCCGGAGATGCGAACATACGGCCGCACCCGCATCACGTCGCGGTTGCCGACGCGGGTGACCGTCGATACCCGCACCACGTTGCGCGAGGCGCTTGATTCCGACGGCGGCGGCAGGCGGTCGCTCTTGTGCAGGGTGGCGGCGCGGTCATTGGCGCTGACGGCACCGCGCAGCGCGCCCTCGACCCGCTCCGGGAGCTTGGCAAAGGTCATCTCGCCGTCGAGGGACGCAAAAACGGCGCCGCCGATCAAGGCTGCGCCGCACAGGCCGGTGAGGATAGTGCCGCTGAACCATTGTACGGAAACACGGCGGCGGTCGATCACCGCAGCCTCCGAGCCGTCAACCGACAGCGGCGGCTCGTGACCGAGATCGATCATCCCGGTCTCGCGTCCAAAGCCGCTCCCGCGTGACGCCCGTTGGCTCAAACCCGTGTCCCCCCAAGTTCCATCAGCATACGACGAGACTTCCGCACTCCCTTGCGCCCGCATTCGCCCTAGCAGGGCAATCCGGCAGTACGGCGCGTCACATACAGCAACATTCGTGAATTATCGAAGGCCGATGGCCAACCACAATCTCGAACGGCAACGATGTGTAAATCTCTCGATGTTGCTCGGCCGCGTGGAACTGGCGACGGGTTCATCAGAAATCGTCAGTCCCTTGGTAGAAACCACCGGCAGCCCCCACTGGCATCCGGCGATTCATTTTGCATAACTAATCGTCAGAACGTCGCAGGATTGTGGCTCAAGTACGGCGTAAAGTCCCGAAAAATCGAGCAATTCTGCGCACGAGAAGAATCTGCACCTGATGCGACGATTTGTTGACAATGGCCGTTGACAAGCCGGATTGGGCCGGCCTATAAGGCACCCACTGAGCGCGGCGCTGCATTGGCCCGGTAGGCCAAGGCAAGCTTTCGCGCCCTTGATGCTCCTCACTTTGATGAGTGACTCAACAGCCGATGTAAATCGGTTGCGGATTTGCCGTCGGGTGAAGGAGGTCGAACCCTCCTAAGGGTGTGAGGTCCTCGGATCTCGGGCTGTTTGACAAGTGAAGATGAAGAAAGAGAAACGTGGACGGCGGAGTCCTTGCGGGTCTCGATTTTGAAAGTCAGGGTTTTCGAACCCAGGACTTTTCCCGATCGGGACCGGACGAAAGACTTCGGCGGTACACGTTTTGAATAAGGTTACACCATGATCTCTTCATTGAGATCAGGTCGCCAGCGATGTGAATCGCTGCGCGATTTCGGTGTGGACCTCGTCAAACGTTGTGATCAGCCGGTTCAAAGTTTCAAGTCCAACTTGAGAGTTTGATCCTGGCTCAGAGCGAACGCTGGCGGCAGGCTTAACACATGCAAGTCGAGCGGGCGTAGCAATACGTCAGCGGCAGACGGGTGAGTAACGCGTGGGAACGTACCTTTTGGTTCGGAACAACACAGGGAAACTTGTGCTAATACCGGATAAGCCCTTACGGGGAAAGATTTATCGCCGAAAGATCGGCCCGCGTCTGATTAGCTAGTTGGTGAGGTAATGGCTCACCAAGGCGACGATCAGTAGCTGGTCTGAGAGGATGATCAGCCACATTGGGACTGAGACACGGCCCAAACTCCTACGGGAGGCAGCAGTGGGGAATATTGGACAATGGGCGCAAGCCTGATCCAGCCATGCCGCGTGAGTGATGAAGGCCCTAGGGTTGTAAAGCTCTTTTGTGCGGGAAGATAATGACGGTACCGCAAGAATAAGCCCCGGCTAACTTCGTGCCAGCAGCCGCGGTAATACGAAGGGGGCTAGCGTTGCTCGGAATCACTGGGCGTAAAGGGTGCGTAGGCGGGTCTTTAAGTCAGGGGTGAAATCCTGGAGCTCAACTCCAGAACTGCCTTTGATACTGAAGATCTTGAGTTCGGGAGAGGTGAGTGGAACTGCGAGTGTAGAGGTGAAATTCGTAGATATTCGCAAGAACACCAGTGGCGAAGGCGGCTCACTGGCCCGATACTGACGCTGAGGCACGAAAGCGTGGGGAGCAAACAGGATTAGATACCCTGGTAGTCCACGCCGTAAACGATGAATGCCAGCCGTTAGTGGGTTTACTCACTAGTGGCGCAGCTAACGCTTTAAGCATTCCGCCTGGGGAGTACGGTCGCAAGATTAAAACTCAAAGGAATTGACGGGGGCCCGCACAAGCGGTGGAGCATGTGGTTTAATTCGACGCAACGCGCAGAACCTTACCAGCCCTTGACATCCCGGTCGCGGACTCCAGAGACGGAGTTCTTCAGTTCGGCTGGACCGGAGACAGGTGCTGCATGGCTGTCGTCAGCTCGTGTCGTGAGATGTTGGGTTAAGTCCCGCAACGAGCGCAACCCCCGTCCTTAGTTGCTACCATTTAGTTGAGCACTCTAAGGAGACTGCCGGTGATAAGCCGCGAGGAAGGTGGGGATGACGTCAAGTCCTCATGGCCCTTACGGGCTGGGCTACACACGTGCTACAATGGCGGTGACAATGGGAAGCGAAGACGCAAGTCCTAGCAAATCTCAAAAAGCCGTCTCAGTTCGGATTGGGCTCTGCAACTCGAGCCCATGAAGTTGGAATCGCTAGTAATCGTGGATCAGCACGCCACGGTGAATACGTTCCCGGGCCTTGTACACACCGCCCGTCACACCATGGGAGTTGGTTTTACCTGAAGACGGTGCGCTAACCGAAAGGGGGCAGCCGGCCACGGTAGGGTCAGCGACTGGGGTGAAGTCGTAACAAGGTAGCCGTAGGGGAACCTGCGGCTGGATCACCTCCTTTCTAAGGATGGTCCTTCAGAGAGCTCACGCTCACTATCGGATCGTTTTAGAAACATCTCGGGGCCAATCGATCGCCAGATCGTTTGAGCTCCATTGGCGGGATTTCGCCGTCTTCGTTTCTCTTTCTTCGCGGACGAACACGCGCCAGGGGCTTGAGCGCTGTGCGATGCATCGGCGACAGCCGGTTGCGCGCGAGCGGGCTCCGATCCTCAAAAGGGATAAGCGTCAGGGGCTTGTAGCTCAGTTGGTTAGAGCGCGCGCTTGATAAGCGTGAGGTCGGAAGTTCAAGTCTTCCCAGGCCCACCACTTTGATCGAGCGCATGTGTCTCTCTTATCCAGCCCACGGCATTCGTCTTCTGGTACGGGGCCATAGCTCAGCTGGGAGAGCGCGTGCTTTGCAAGCATGAGGTCGTCGGTTCGATCCCGTCTGGCTCCACCAGATGAAGTCGAAGATCGATGCGCTGCTTCAGGCCTCGACATAATCGTCCGCGAAACATCAATTCGCACACGCAGTCCGGATGGACGCGATGTGCGTGTTATCTGACATCGTAAAGAGGAGATCGATCCAAGTTTGGGATCTGCGGAGCAATTCGCGGG
>NZ_JAQMIL010000032.1:15000-95793 GCF_029990105.1 Bradyrhizobium sp. Arg237L
GAACCAGCCGCCCATCTGCGCGCCGGTCGAGCCGGTCGGAACGCTGGTGCAGCCATATTCCTTGAGCAGATCGTTGAGCAGATCCTGTCCACCGCCCCATTGCAGCCAGGAGATGTGCTGGCGCGTGTTGAGGCCGAACGGCAGCGACGTGCCGAACGTGAAGGCCGGGTTCTTGCCCCAGTAATAATAGAGCGCGGTGTTGCCCATCTCGACCGTGCCGTTCGACACGGCATCGAGCACCTGCAGGCCGGGCACGATTTCGCCGGCGGCGAACGGCTGGATCTGGAATCGGTTGTCGGTGATCTCGGCCACGCGCTTGCAGAAAAATTCGCAGCCGCCATAGAGCGTATCGAGCGCTTTCGGCCAACTCGCCGCCAGGCGCCATTTCACTTCCGGCATCGATTGCGCAACCGCGGGCGCAGCAATGGCGCTCGCGGCGAGCGAGATGCCGCCTGCCTTCAAGAACTCACGACGTTTCATTGCGTTTCCCCTCTTGGCTTCTGTCGATATCTCGACGAGGGACAACGATCTTGAGTGTCGTTTTTGGCTTCGTCGGTGACCGACGCTGGATTGTGGTGATTGGGTTGGCGGGCCTTCAAAAGGCTCTTGTTATCGGAATTCCGAAATTTCCGGTTCCGTCAGCGAGCATGACCGTTCGCCCACCGATAATCAAGCGCAATGCTCTATCGCAGTTGCGAAGCGCGCGCTCAATCTTCAGGCACGCACGCGCTCGGCGCCTGTCGCCTTGGTCCCGCCGAACGCTGCTTCCATCGCCTTGCGCGTCTTCACCGTCTCATTGCTTGCGTCGATCTCGACATCGCTCCAGCGCACCACGGCGCCATGCGCGATATTGTTCTTCAGCTTCACGCGATGGGCGAGCCCGATCGGCAATGCGCCGGCGGCAAGGCTCGCTTGTGCCGGCATCAGCTTGCCCCACACCGTGTAGCCGCCTTCGCCATCGAGCTCTTCGCCCGCACGCAGATCGCGTTTGGCGACTGCGGCGACATCGCCGCGAAAACCATGCGGCTGGCCGGTTGGCTCATTGCGTAATGCTGCCGACAGGACCGAAATGTTCAACTCCAGTCCGATCAGATGATAGGGCTTGTACATCGCCGCATAGCGGCCGGAGGCGTCGGTCTTCAGCCCGTATTGCTTGAAGCAATCGGCGGCATAATCGTTCGGCGCTTCCAGCACGACATAGACGCCCCAGCGCAGGTCGCGGAAGACGGGACGGCCGTCGCGCTCGATCGACGACACCACTTCCACCACGCCCGACTTCTTCAGCACGCCGCCTTTCTCGCGCGGCCGCAAGATATGCGGGAGATCGTCGACGCCGCATGGCGGAAACAAGAGGCCGTCGGAGGGCACGTCGAGGCCGGTGGCGTTCGCAATCGCTGCCATCTCGATCGCGGATTTGGTGCCGTCGAGGAAGGAGTTGAACATCTGCGGGTTCATGCCGGCGGATTGCGCCTCGCCGGCGGTGAGGCCGTAATGACTCCAGACGCCTTCGGGCGTCACGTCGTGATAGGCCGGCAGATACTTCGTGCCCTTGCCGGCGGCGACGACGCGAAAGCCGGTGGCGCGCGCCCAATCGACCATTTCGGCCGTCAGCGCCGGCTGGTCGCCATAGGCGAGCGAATAGACCACGCCGGCCTTGCGGGCTTCTTCCGCAAGCAGCGGGCCCGCCAGCACGTCGGCCTCGACATTGACCATGACGACGTGCTTGCCGGCCGCGATCGCCGCGCGCGCGTGTTTGATGCCGACCGCAGGATTGCCGGTCGCCTCCACCACCACATCGATCGGGCCGCCGGCAATCGCCCGCGCGCCGTCATCGGTGAACGTCGTGGCCTTGATCCGATCATCGTCCCAACCGACGGTGCGGCACGCCTCGCGTGCGCGGTCGCGGTCGAGATCGATGATGATGGGCACCTCCAGCCCCGGCGTATGCGGCACCTGCGACAGGAACATCGAGCCGAACTTTCCGGCGCCGATCAGCGCCACGCGAACCGGCTTGCCGGCAGCGGCGCGGGCTTTGAGGAGGTGATGGAGGTTCATGGCGGGATATCCGATGATCGTTGTTTTCGTCATTCCGGGGCACGCGAAGCGTGAACCCGGAATCCATCGGGCCGCATGCGCGAGCGGAGAAATGGATTCCGGGCTCGACGCTACGCGTCGCCCCGGAATGACAGTGTGAGAGACTACTCCGCCGCCTGTCGCGGCGCACGCGCGAGCCGCACCAGCGCGTCGTCTGCGACCGTCTGGATCGGCGTGAAATCGCGGTGGGCGATGTATTCCGGCCGCGTCGGGGTGCGGATGTAGTTCGAGACCGCGTTCAGCGTCAGATAGACGATCTTGCGCGGATAGGGCGTGATGTTGCCGCTCGATCCGTGGACGAGATTGCCGTGGAACATCAGCATGCCGCCGGGCTTGCCGGTCGGCGCGACAATGCCGCCGTCCTTCACCAAGCGCGTCACGGTCTCCTCGTCCAGCGTCCACAGCGGATAGGAGGTGGTCTGAAGGTCATGGGCGGCCTTGAGGTCGCCGGCGTGGTGGCTCTTCGGCACCAGCATCAAGGGGCCGTTGATCGGCATCACCTCGTCGAGGAAGATCGCGATGTTCATCGCGCGCGGCTCCGGCATGCCGTCGTCGCGCTTCCAGGTGCCGTAATCCTGATGCCACTGCCAGACGTCGCCGGTGAAGGCCGCTTTCGCATTGATCTTGAACTGATGCATGTAGACCTTCTCGCCGAAGATCTGCTCGATCGGGTCGATCATGCGCGGATGTGCGCCGAGGGCGCCGAAGGCCTCGTTGTAGAGATGCGCGGCAAAGGCGGTGCGCGGCGCGCCGCTCTTTTCGCGCCATACCTCGGGGCGGTTGGCGTCGTAGATGTTCATCGCCTCGCGGGCGAGGAAATCTACCTCTTCCTGGCTGAACAATTCGGGCAGGAACAGCCAGCCCTCGCGGTTGAAGAATTCGATCTGCTCTGGCGTCAGTTTCATGGTGCTTCCTCCTTTTGGTTTTCTTTGACGGCGCGCCGATCACGCCGCCACGTCGGTCGCTCTCAGTCTTTCCTCCGTCATCCGGCCTGCCATCTGCGCATGCGCAAGGGCTGCGGCCTCGGCCGCCCTTGCGTTGCCGGCAAGGACATGTGCGGCGATCTGCTCATGCTCGGCCCAGGCGCTCTCGCGATAGTCGAGCTCGGCGAGCACAGTCGCCATCGAGCGGCGCATATGCGCCCATTGCGGAGCGATCATCTCCTCGATCGCGGGATTGCCTGACAGCGCGTAGATCGCGCTGTGGAAGTCGACATCGCGCGCGATCAGTTCTGCGAGCGGCGTGTGCGCGTCGATCGCGCGGCCGGCGGTAAGCGCCGCTTCGAGCCGCCCGCGGCCGGCAGCATCCGTTCTGCTGCGCCCGGCGGCGAGCAGCGCGGCCAGCGCGTCGATCGCGCCGCGGACTTCGTAGAGTTGGCGGATGCGCTGCGGATCGAGCTGGGTCACCTCGAAGCCGCGGCGGCCGCTCTCGGCGACCAATCCCTGCCGGTGCAACAGATGCAGCGCATGCGACACCGGCTGGCGCGACACGCCAAGCTTCTCGGCAAGCTCGTTCTGGGTGATCCGTTGCCCGGGCGGCAGCGTGCGGTCGATGATCGCCTCCAGGATCCGCGCATAGACCTGGTCGATCAGGTTGGGTAGCGGCTCGAGCGGGAGCATACCGGGCGTTTCCTTCCGAATACGGAATTCCGTATTCGGAAAGGCTACCCCCGGCCCTAGACGCAGTCAAGGCGAAACCTGGCCCTCAGCCTAGTTGCTCGGAGGCATCTCGATGTCGAACGCCGCGATCCGCTCCGCATTGGCAACGGCCTCGAACGCCGTGATCCTGTCGCCCGCAATGGTGAACTGCAGCACGATCCGCAGTTGCCCGTCGAGAATGACCGCCAGCGCCGGGGCGCCATCGACCAGTGCCGGCTTTGCAGCGTGCGCCCGTCCCTTGAAGGTCTCGGCAACCGCCGTCGCGCCGCGGATTTCCGCCAGCGATCCCAATCGCTGCGCTGCAGCGTCGGCGCGGAACACGACACCGGGATCGAGCACTGCGAGCAGGCCTTCGAAATCGCCGTCGCGCGAGGCCGCAAGGAATGCCTCGACGATCCGGCGCTGCCGCGGCGCATCGCCATCGGCGGCCTCGCGGGAGCCCTGCACGCGGCGCCGGGCACGGCTTGCAAGCTGGCGCGCCGCCGCCGGCGTGCGGCCGACGATCGGCGCGATCTCCTCGAAGGGGACGGCGAACATGTCGTGCAGCACGAAAGCGAGCCGCTCGGCCGGCGCGAGCGCATCCAGCACCACCAGCAGCGCCGCGCCGACGGAATCGGCCATCTCGGCGTCGCGCTCATGCATATCGTGCGCGGCCGGCTCGGGCACATGCGGGCCCATCGGGTCCTCGCGGCGCGCCTTGCGCGCGCGCAGCATGTCGAGGCAGACACGGGCGATCACGGTGGTCAGCCAGCCTCCCAGATTTTCGACCGCGGAGGCATCGGTGCGGCTCAGCCGCAGCCAGGTCTCCTGCACGGCGTCGTCGACCTCGCTCGTTGAGCCGAGCATGCGGTAGGCCACGGCACGGAGATGGGCCCGGTTGGTCTCGAATTGCGCGGCCAGAAAATTTTTCTCGTCCATCGGTCACACTCTCCATCTCGCGTCCGTCATGGCCATGACGAAGCAAATCCGGCCGGTGTGACAGCAAATCGGCTGGACTGCGTCAAAGCCAACGGCATGGAGAACAAATGATGCAAGCCCGCATGAACCACCCCGTGATGGTCATTCCCGAGGCCATGAAGACGATGCAGACGCTCAGCAACCTGCCGCACGGCAGCCTGCCCGAGAAACTGCTCGAACTCGTGCACCTGCGCGCGAGCCAGATCAACGGCTGCAGCGTCTGCGTCGACATGCATCCGAAACTCGCGAAGAGGGCTGGGGAAACGGACGAGCGGCTGTTCTGCGTCGCTGCCTGGCGCGATGCGCCCTATTTCACCGACGCCGAGCGCGCCGCGCTAGCGCTGACGGAATCGCTGACCCGGCTTAGCGATCGCGAGGAGGGGGTGCCGGATGCGATCTGGCGTGAGGCCGACAAGCATTTCAACGAAAAGGAGTTGGCGTCCCTGATCCTTGCGATCGCCGTCATCAACGTCTGGAATCGCCTCAACGTCGCCGTCCGCCAGCCGGTCGGCGCGTGGAAGACCTGATCGAGGGACGCCTCCCGCCTCTTTCCCTTGGAGAGAGGCCGTCTGAACATTGCATCGGTCGGTGTCGAGCTTCTCCGGAGCCTCCTCACCGGCCGCATCGCCTTTTCCTGAATTCATTATTGAGCACTTAAGGCCTGCGCAGAAAAAGCCCGCCAATCCCGGTGACGCTGAAAACGACACCCAATCCAGTCTCTGGAACTGTGCTACATTCGCGAAGGCTGATCAGACGCTTGGGTTGGCCAAGTCGGTTGGCCTCGTCTCGATCGGCCGTGTTTCCCATTCTCGCGTCATCCCGTTCTTACTTCGAAGATTCCGCCTGTCATGTCAGAGCGCCGATTAATGCTGCAACCGACAATCAGAAACCGAATCCTTGGCATTGCCATGGGGCTGATCGTGCTGATGGCCATCATCTCGGTGTTGTCGACGGTGATGGCAAGGAGGATCGCCCACCAGCTCGATGAGCTGACGACGAAATATGTTGAGGCTTACGGTCATCTGGCGCGGATGAATGTCCGTTCGCTCGAGCAGGCATTGGCTCTCCGCAGGATGGTGATCGCAAGCATGCAATCGCCACCGGACCAGGCTGCAGTGGCCCAGCAGCAGAAAGTCTACGAGGCGAAGGGCCTGGAAGTCGATCAGGAAGCGAAGACCGCGCGTGGCCTCGTCAACGCGATCATCGCGGATCTTTCCACCGAATCCGACAACGCGAGGCTGGGCCGGATCGACGATCGAATTGAGACGCTGAATAGCGACCTCCGCCGCTATCTGGGTGAGGAGCACAAACGGCTGCTGCCGTTGCTCGAAGCCGGCAATCTTGCCGAAGTCAATGCCAGTCTTGCTCGCACCGAAGCCCTGCGCAATGAACTCAACCAGAGAGTGGATGAGGTTCGCGGGGAGATGCTGGCGCAGGTGCGCGCCGACGCCGCGGTGACGATGAAGGATCAGCAAAGGTCGATCTTGGCCTCCGTCATTCTGACGGCACTTGCCGCGATACTGGGCCTGCTCTTTTCGTTCTTCGTAAGCACCGGCATCACGCGGCCGGTCAGGCGCTTGCTGGAAGGGACCCGCGCGGTCGAAGCCGGCCGGCTCGATGGCACGATCGACGTCACGACCCGGGACGAGATCGGCCAACTGACGACGGCGTTCAACAACATGGTCGAGCAATTGCGCCACAAGGAGCGGATGCGCGAGACCTTCGGCAGATACATCGACCCGCGAGTCGTGGAGGGGCTGATTGAGAGACAATCATTGACCGGGACCGACGGTCAGCGCCGCATCATGACCGTGCTGTTCTGCGACATGAAGGGCTTTACCAGCCTCAGCGAGGGAATGACGCCGCAGGGATTGGTCAAAGTGATGAATCACTATCTCTCGACGATGTCGGGCCCGATCCGCAGCCATCACGGGATCATCGACAAATATATCGGCGATGCGATCATGGCCTATTGGGGCCCGCCATTCAACGAGGATGGCGAACAAGCGCGGCTTGCCTGCCTTGCCGCCATCGACATGGCCGATCGCGGTACGGCTTTGCGGACGGAATTGCCCGAGCTGCTTGGCGTGCGGTCGGTACCGAGTGAATGCGACGTTCGCATCGGGGTTGCGACCGGCGAGGTGCTGGTGGGAAGCATCGGCTCGGAATTCATGATGAGCTACACCGTCATGGGCGACGCGGTGAACCTTGCCTCGCGCCTGGAGGGCGTGAACAAGATATACGGCAGCCATGCCCTGGTTTCCGAAGCGACCGTGAAAGCGGCCGCCGATGCGATCGAGTTTCGCGAGGTCGATCGGCTGGTCGTCGTTGGCCAGACGCGGCCGGTTACGGTGTTCGAGATCATCGGGCGCAAGGGCGAGCTGAGCCCGGCGCAATTGGCATTGTTGAAGCGATATTCCGAGGGACTTGCCGCTTATCGCGCCTGCCGTTGGGACGAGGCGCTTCAGGCCTTCAAGGAGGCACTTGAAGCGGTTCCCGCCGACGGGCCATCCATGACCTTTGTCAAACGCATCGACGGCTTCAAGATAAATCCGCCCACCGACGATTGGGATGGCTCATGGTATCTCGATCACAAGTGATGCGCCTCTCCACTCGTCATTGCGAGCCACCGGGTCGGCGCGCAGCGCCGCCCGATGACAGGCTCCGCGAAGCAATCCATGCCTCAGCGACCCGAGAAATGGATTGCTTCGCTGCGCTCGCAATGACGTGGCGGCGGCGGAGATGAGCGGCAGTCACTCCGCCAGAAAGTCCAGCACGATCTCGCAATAGCGCTGCGGCGCCTGCTCGAACATCGGATGCGTCGTGCCCGGGATCATCTCGGTGCGCGAACCCTTCACATGGGCCGCCAGCGTGTGCAGCACCTTCGGCAGCGCGCCTCTGGTGTTGGCGCCACCGATGAACAGCGTCGGCGTCCGGATCGCTTCGGCGTCCGCCTTCGAGAACGGCGGACGCTTGTCGCTTGTCTGGCCAATCAGCGTCGTCGCGTTGTCGCGCAACGGCTCTTTCACTGCCGCCGGCAACCGCTTCCAGGCGCCGGGGCCTTCCAGCGCGTCGATGAAAATCTGCAGCCCGCCATCGATATCGCCCTTGGCGATGATTTCCGCGGAGGCGGCGATCCGCGCCGCCAGCGGCGAGGGGCCCGGCTTGAACTCGGGATCGAGCGTTTCATCCAGTTCGCCGCCGGGCTCGGCCAGGATCAGTTTGCGCAACAGATCCGGCCGCCGCTGCGCGACGCGGAAGGAGATGTGTCCGCCGCGCGAGTGGCCCATCAGGTCGACCGGCTTCGGCTCGATCTGCTCGAGGAAGGCGATGACGTCTTCGACGTGCTGGGCAATCGAATAGGTGTCGCCGACACCGTCCCAGCGGTCGGGGAAGAAGTGCCGCAGGCTGACTGCAATCACGCGGTGCTTGCGCGACAGAAGTCCCAGCGTCGCCGACCAGATGCGGAAATCGCAGAGCGAGCCGTGCACGCACACCAATGGCGGCCCTTCGCCTACTTCGAGATAGGCCATGTCGTATCCGTTGACGCGAAGGGTTTGCATGCAGGGGCTCGTGGAAGCTGAAGGGACGGCCCATGATTCCATGGAAGGCAGGCGCTGCCCATGCCCGAAAACGCGGGGCGGAAGTCTCGCTTTTTCAAGTGGATGCCGCCGATCCGGTATTGCCGATGCCTCGGGTTCCGGCCAGGATTCGGGTGGTTAGCAATATTCGCCAAGCCTAGATTCCGCGACAAGGATCAAGCTCCTACATGGAGCAAAGCGGATATGGAGCAAGCCATGACCGAGCAGCATTTTGCGATCTTCGACACCGTGATCGGCGCTTGCGGCGTAGTGTGGGGCGAGCGCGGCATCACCGGCGTGCAATTGCCGATGGGGAGCGAGGAAAAGACCCGCAAGCGCATCCAGCAGCGGAGCGACGAGATGACGGAAGCCACACCGCCCGCGGACGTGAGACGTGCGATCGAGGCCATGACCGAACTGCTCGCGGGCAAACCGAACGACCTTGCTGAGGTCGTGCTCGACCTCGACGGCGTCCCGGCGTTCAACCGCGGCGTCTATGACATCGCGCGCAGGATACCGCCGGGCAAGACCATGACCTATGGCGACATCGCCAAGCAGCTTGGCGGCGTCGAGCTGTCGCGCGACGTCGGCCAGGCGCTCGGCCGCAACCCGTGCCCAATCGTCGTGCCCTGCCATCGCGTGCTCGCGGCCGGCGACAAGCCCGGCGGCTTCTCGGCGAATGGTGGCGTGGTGACGAAGCTGAAGATGCTCGAGATCGAGGGCGCCATCGTCAACCACACGCCGAGCTTGTTTGATTGAGCAAATCGTAGGGTGGGCAAAGCACAGCGTGCCCACCATCACGGCGGAGTCTCTAACGGTGGGCACGCTGCGCTTTGCCCACCCTACGCGGCTAAGCGAGCGTCTCGCACCTAAACCCGTCGCCTCTACGCCGGATCTTGCCGAGCGAGGGCGAGGGGAAATGCGCGGTGCAGCAGAGCGTGTCGGTGTCGCAATAGCGCTCCAGGAAACTGCGCCGCGTCCGCGCCGCCTGCGCCTGGTCGACATCGAACTTCGCCGACAGTTCCGGATAGTGCGTCTGCAGCGGCGAGTGCATGAGATCGCCGGAGAACACGGCGTCGTCCTTGCCGCGCCCAAGGGTGAAGGCGACATGGCCCGGTGTGTGCCCGGGCGTCGGCAGGACGCGTGCGTGGTCGCCGATGGCGAAATCATTGGTCACGATCGCCTCGCGCTTTGACTCCACGATTGGCAGCACGCTGTCGACGAACGCCGGCACCTCGCTCTTTTCGTTCTGCGTGGTCCAGTAGTCGAACTCGCTTCTTGCAAAGACGTAGCGCGCCCTCGGGAAGGTCGGCACCCAGCGGCCGTTTTCCAGTCGCGTGTTCCAGCCGACATGGTCGACATGCAGATGCGTGCACAAGACGTAGTCGATGTCTTCGACCGAGAACCCGGCCGCGGCGAGGCCGCGCATATAGGTGTCGTCGGTCTTCATGTTCCATTTCGGCCGCTGCGGGCGCGGCTTGTCGTTGCCGATGCAGCTATCGATCAGGATGGTGTGATGCGGCGTCTTCACGACATAGGACTGGAAGCACAGGAGCAGTACGTCGCTATCATCGAGCGCCTTGGCCTCACGCATCCAGGCCCGGTTCTCGGCCAGCACTTCCGGCGTCAGGCCGGGCAGCATGTCCAGCGCCGGCAGGAACGCCGTCTCCTGCTCGATGATGCGGTGGATGGTGAGGTCGCCGATCGAGAAAGTGAGGCTCATGGCAGACTCCGCTTCAGGCTGGCGGCACCGAGATCTTGACTGACGGCCGCTCCAGCATCTTCTGGTTGAACGCATCAAGCTTCGGATGGGCCTTGCGCCAGCCGCAGTCGGGGAAGCGGAGGTCGGCATAGCCGAGCACGCAAACCAGTCCGATCTGGGCGACGTTGAACGGCCCGGAAAGCACATCCTCCCGCCGCTCGAACCGCGCCATGCCGGCCCAGGCCCGGTTCCAATGGTCGTCATACCAGGCCTGCCACTGCGAGCCCTGCGGCCGCACCATCTTTTCGTAGCGGCACAACAGCATGGAATCGAGCATGCCCTGCAGCAGCGAGTGATCGGTCTTCGCCTTCCAGCGCGCCGGTCCGGACGAGGGAATCAATTTGCCGCCGCCGGCGAGATCGTCGAGATATTCGACAATGACGTAGGAATCGAGGATGACGTCGCCGTCATCGAGGATCAGCACCGGGAGCTTCTTCAGCGGGTTGATATCGCGCGTATAGGCATCATTCGCGGTGCCTGGCGCGACCGTGGTGGGGACCAGTTCGATCTTGTCGATCAGCCCGGTCTCGATCGCAGCGATGCGCACCTTGCGGGCAAACGGCGAGGCGGGCGAGAAAGTAAGCTTCATGGGATGCCCCTTGGGTCGTAGGGTGGGCAAAGCGAAGCGTGCCCACCATTAGCAATTCTGCTCGTGATGGTGGGCACGCTTCGCTTTGCCCACCCTACGCGGCTCCTCAGGATGAGAGAGCGGCCGTTACGCCGCGACGATCTCCTGGCGCTGCTCGCCGAGGGTCTCGATGCCCAGCGTCACGACGTCGCCGACATTGAGGTATTGCGGCGGCTTCATGCCGGTGCCGACGCCGGGCGGGGTGCCGGTCGTGACGATGTCGCCGGGCAACAGCGTCATGAACTGCGAGACGTAGGAGATGCACTTCGCCATCGAGAAGATCATGGTCGAAGTGGAGCCGGTCTGCCGGCGCTGGCCGTTGACGTCGAGCCACATCGAGAGGCTCTGCACGTTTGGAATCTCGTCCTTGGTGACGAGCCAGGGGCCGAGCGGGCCGAAGGTGTCGTGCGACTTGCCCTTGGTCCACTGTCCCAGACGCTCGATCTGGAAATTGCGCTCGGAGACGTCGTTGCAGACGCAATAGCCGGCGACATGGTTCAACGCATCGGCCTCGGAGACATATTTGGCGCGGGTGCCGATGATGGCGGCGATCTCCACTTCCCAATCGAGCTTGGTCGAGCCGCGCGGCTTCTCCACGGCGTCGTTCGGGCCAGAGAGGGCGGTGTTGGCCTTCAGGAAGAAGATCGGCTCGGACGGAATGGGATTGCCGGTTTCCTTGGCATGATCGGTGTAGTTCAGCCCGATCGCGACGAATTTCGAGATGCCGGTGACCGGCGCGCCGAAGCGCGGGTTGCCGGGAACAGCAGGCAGCTTGGACGGATCGAGCGCGGCCAGCTTGGCCAGGGATTCCGGCGAATAGGCCTCGCCGGTGAGGTCCTTCAGATGCGCCGACAGGTCGCGCAGCTGGCCGGATTTGTCGATCAGGCCGGGCTTTTCCTCACCCTTCGCGCCGTAACGAACAAGCTTCATTTTTGATCACTCCCTACAGGGGTTTTTGGAATTTACGGACTTAGGACGCTTCATGGAGCAGCGCGGGGCGAAATTCAACTGCCGAAAACGGGTAGGTAGGATGGGCAAAGGCGCACTTGCGCCGTGCCCACCATCAAACGCCTCGCTCGCAATGGTGGGCACGCTGCGCTTTGCCCACCCTACGCATTGTCCAGGGCGATGAACTTGAAGGCTTCCCCCTCGCGCTTGATGTGACCAGCGTTGAAATGGCCGCCGATCACCAGCGTCGGCGTGTCGGCAAAGCGGGAGAACAATTCGCGCCGCGTCACCGCCGATTGCTTGTGGTCCGAATCCGCCGTCGAGGACCAGTCCGGATGGGCCATCTGGCAGGGATGGTGGGCGACGTCGCCGGTGAGCAGCGCTTCCTCGCCGTCGGAGCGGATGTGGATGCTCATATGGCCCGGGCTGTGGCCGGGCGTCGGGATCAGCGTGATCTCCTCCGTCAGGCGGTGGTCGGAAGGCACGAGATCGGCCTTGTCGGCATCCGCGATCGGCTTCACGGAATCCGTGAATACCGCGATGTTGTCGGGCGATTTGCCGTTGTCGCGCCAATGCTCGAATTCCGTTCGGCCGAACACGTAGCGGGCATTGGGAAAGGTCGGCACCCATGCGCCGTCGACGAGTTTCGTGTTCCAGCCGACATGGTCGACATGCAGGTGCGTGCACAGCACGGTGTCGATGCTATCGGGGGGAAAGCCCGCCCCGGTCAGCGTCTCCAGGAAGGGATGCTTGCGGTTGTTCCAGCTCGGCACGTTGCGGCCCTGCTTGTCATTGCCGAGCCCGGTGTCGACGATGATCCGCCGTGTCGGCGTCTCCACCAGCAGCGAATGGATCGACATTTTCAGCCGGCCTTCGTCGGTGGCAAAATGCGGTATGAGCCAGGGCAGCTTCTGGACTTCTTCGTTGGTCGCGAGCGGCAGGATGAAACGGGTGTGCCCGACCGTCTCCAATTCGACGACCTTCGTGATCTTGACCCTGCCTACTTTCCATTCCATCCCACCGCTTCCTTCTTTTGAGCATGATCTTTTCGGAAGATCGGTACCCACTTTTCCCGATCACGCTCTCCCAATCAGGCTCTAACGAGCGCAATCAACGATAACGGTGCCGAGCTTGTCTCCCTTCTCGACCGCGAGGTGAGCCTGTGCCGTCTCCGACAGCGCAAACTGGCCGGCGATGTTGTGAAGGCGCGGTCCGGCGGCAAGCCATTTCGTGATGTCGGCTTGAGCTGCGGCGAGCAACGGCGGCGGCAGTGCGAACAGCACCAGCGCGCGCAAGGCGATGCACTTCTCCATCAATTCGCGCATCGGCACGACGGGGTTGCGGTTGCCGTTGGTGGCGTAGACGGCGATCGTGGAATTGACCGCCATCAGCTTCAGCGTAGCAGCGAGATTGCCGCCGAAATCGACATCGACCACGCGGTCGACGCCGCGTTGATGGGTGAATGCCATCGCCTTCGCAACGACATCTTCCTCTTTGTAGTTGATCACGAGATCGGCGCCCGCGCGCCGCGCCTGCTCGGCCTTGTGTGATGAGCTGACGGTTGCGATCACCTCGGCGCCGCCCCATTTCGCCAGTTGCACGGCATAATGGCCGACCGCGCCGGCGCCGCCGGTGACCAGCACCGTCTTGCCCACGATCGGCCCGTCCGCAAACAGGCCACACCACGCGGTCATGCCGGGGTCGAATGAGAGATGATCCGGCAGCGGCGTCACCAGGTGCTCGGCGAGGGTGATATATTCCGCGGCGGTGCCAAAGGCGCGGCCGTTGCGCTGGCCGTTGAACAGCCAGACCCGGTCACCGACCTTGAACCGCTTCACGCCGTCGCCGACCTGGTCGATGATCCCGGCGCCATCGCTGTTCGGGATCACGCGTGGATATTCCATCGCCCGATAATTGCCGCCGCGGCGGCCGACATCGGCGGGATTGACGCCGGAGGCCTCCAGGCGGATTCGCACCTCGCCTGCAGCCGCCACCGGCGCCGGCATCTCGCCGAAGGTCAGGACCTTTGCCGCCGGCCCTGTCCGCTCGTACCAGACCGCTCTCACAGCGTGACCATCTTCACAGCGTGCCCGGGAAGGCGCCGCCGTCGAGCAGGATGTTCTGGCCGGTGATGAAGCCGGCCCTGGCGCCGCACAGGAACGCGCAGGCGTAGCCGAACTCCTCGGGATCGCCGAAGCGGCCGGCGGGATTGAGCTTGGCGCGCTCGGCCAGCACTTGCTGGGGGGTGATGCCGCGCTTCTCGGCTTCCGGTTTCGCGGTGCCGAGCAGGCGATCGGTCTCGAACGGCCCCGGCAGCAGCGCATTGATGGTGACGTTGTTGATGACGGTCTTGCGCGAGAGGCCCGCGACGAAGCCGGTAAGGCCGGCGCGCGCACCGTTGGAAAGTCCCAAAATCTCGATCGGCGCCTTCACCGCGGCGGAGGTGATGTTGACGATGCGGCCGAATTTCCGTGCCATCATGCCGTCGACGGTGGCCTTGATCAGCTCGATCGGGGTCAGCATGTTGGCGTCGATCGCCTTGATCCAGTCGTCGCGGGTCCAGTTGCGGAAATCGCCGGGCGGCGGACCGCCGGCATTGTTGATCAGGATGTCCGGTTCCGGGCAGGCCTTCAGCACAGCCTCGCGGCCCGCGGGCGTCGTGATGTCGCCGACGATCTCAGTGACGGTGACGTCGGGATGCGCTTTGCGAATCTCGTCGGCGGTCTTCTTCAGCGCTTCCGCGCCGCGCGCCGTCAAGGTGACATGGACGCCCTCATTGGCGAGCGCGATGGCGCAGGCGCGGCCCAGACCCTTGCTCGAGGCGCAGACGATGGCGCGGCGCCCTTTGATCTCAAGATCCACTGTTTCACTCCCGTGATGTCAGGTGGTTTCTAAAATGTTCGATGGGACCACTTTAGCCAACGCCGCGCGGCCTGATAAGTCCTCCGGCGTTGCGCCTGCCGAAATCGTAGGTATCAATGCGCGCATATCAGGTTCTAGGAAACGTACCCATGTCCGATCTGTTCGATGTCAGCCAGGAAACCATCTTGATCACCGGCGCAAGCCAGGGGCTGGGGCGGCAATTCGCCCGCGTCCTTTCCGCGCATGGCGCCGCCGTCGTCCTGGCCGCACGGCAGACCGGCAAGCTGAAGAGCCTGGAGGAGGAGATCAGGGGCAAGGGCGGCCGCGCGAGCGCGGTGCAGATGGACGTCACCGACATCGGTAGCATCGGCAAGGCGCTGGATGCCGCGGAAGCCGCATTCGGTCCGGTCAGCGTGCTGATCAACAATGCCGGCATCGCCATCGAGAAATTGTCGACCGAGCAGACCGAGGCGGATTGGGACGCCGTGATCAATGCCAATCTCAAGGGTGCCTATTTTCTGGCGACCGAACTGGCGCGGCGGATGATGGCGCGCAAGCAGGAGGGCAACATCGTCAATATCGCCTCCGTGCTCGGCCTCGGCGTGATGAAATTCCTCTCGCCCTACACGGTCTCGAAGGCCGGCATCATCCAGGCCACCAAGGTGATGGCGCTGGAGCTCGCCGGCAACAACATCCGCATCAACGCGCTGGCGCCCGGCTATATCGACACCGAGATGAACCACGATTTCTGGGCGACGCCGGCCGGCGAGAAACTGACAAAACGGATTCCGCAGCGCCGGGTCGGCGCCGAATCCGACCTCGACGGCGCGATCCTGCTGCTGGCCTCAAAAGCCTCGCGCTACATGACCGGCACTGTGGTGACGGTCGACGGCGGGTTCTTGCTGAACTGAGCCATCACCCCGCCGTCCCCTGATTCTCTTGGTCCAAGGCTCCAGTTTTGCGGCCTTTTCGGCAAGGGAGGTTCCAAACGCCCGATTCGCGCACGAATCCTGTTAATTTGGCCGTCACAAAACCTCAAAAAACCTGTGCCGAAGGGCTTTCCAAAGCGGATCAGCATTGATACATACGCCTCGCGCCCGGTTGCCCTCGGCCCCGGGTCGCCTTCTCAGGAAGTTTTCGAACGGATCGAGCGGCGCCCTTCCAAGCGTTGTCCGCTTCACGTTCGGCCTCTCTCCATGCAAGGCGGAATTCAGTTTAACGCGGGGTGGAGCAGCCCGGTAGCTCGTCAGGCTCATAACCTGAAGGTCATAGGTTCAAATCCTATCCCCGCAACCAAGTTGGTAGAAAGCCCCGGCAATCTCAGTTGATTGCTGGGGCTTTCTTTTGATGACCCGAATAGCGTCGCAGTCGGAAGCTTCTTCGATGCACGGGTAGACGTCGCGCGTGAACGGTCAGCCATTAAAGCAGATGAACGGGAGCCGCTTTCATCCGCGGTTCGACAACATGCTCCTGAGGATTTCCTCGATCGAATGTGGCGAAATGCCAAGCTCGGCAAATCCGGGCATCTCTGGTGATGACACGGTGTCGATCTGCATCAGCTCCACCTGATTACGAGTAAGGGGCGGGTCAGGGAGCATTTCGGCGGCCCATGCCAGCGCGTGCCAAACCACAAACGGGACTGGAATCAGGAGAGGTGCGAGGCCGGCTTGGTGGGCGATCGCTCTGAGCAATTGCTCGTAAGAGTAGGCGGTCGGGCCGCCGAACTCAAAAACCGTCGGGTGGGTCTCGGCTCGCTCCACGAGCCGGGCAACCGCGTCCGCAACATCTTCCACATAGGCCGGTTGCAATCTGGTCCGGCCGCGGCCGAACATCGGATAGATCGGAAACTGGCGAAGAAGCTTGAGGATAGTGCTGAGAAACGCGTCGTCCGGTCCGAACATCACGGCTGGACGGACGAGAACTGCATCGGGGAATTCAGCGCGGACCGCCCGCTCGCCTTCGCCGCGCTTTCGGACATAGCGGGATGGCGAGGCGGCGTCGGCGCCGATCCCCGAAACATGAACAAGCCGTTTGACTCCAGCCCGGCGGGCCTCGGCCGCTACCCGTTGCGCCGCCTCGACGTGAACGGAGTGAAACGTCTCCGATCCGCGCTCGCGATAAAGGCTGACCGCGTTTATCACGCCGTAGGCGCCGACCAGCGCATTCGCGACTGATCGCTCGTCGTGAATGTTGGCCTCTATAAATTGAAGTTGCTGCTTCTCGGGACCAGACTGCCTCTGTGCCCGGTCCGGATGCCTTGACCCGATCCGGACCGGAAATTCGTGACTGCACAGATGGCGAACGATGCGGTTGCCGAGGAAGCCGGTTCCGCCGAACACAGTGATAGCGCGGCCGTTCGTTGCTGCTCCGGCTAGCGTTCGTGGCTCCATGGGAAGAGCGAGGCCGGGAAATCTGCTGCGTAGCGATGACCTATCGGCGTGCGAGGCTCCTCCTGTGGGGGATTCGGGTCGGGCTCCACCACCTTCCGATAAAGATGCCAGGTGGCATGACCGAGCACCGGCAGCACGACAGCGAGACCGACGAAGAACGGCAGCGAACCGATCACCAGCAGTGCCGCAACAATCAGCCCCCATGCGGCCATCACAAATGGATTCTCCTTTACGGCCCGCAGCGACGTCCGGATGGCGTCTATCGCAGTGGCATGTCTGTCCAGCATCAACGGAAACGATACGACGCTGACGCACAGGGACACGACTGCGAACAGGAAGCCGACGCCGCAGCCTATGATGATGAGTGACCAGCCTTGTGGCGTCGTCAGCACGCGCGTTGCGAAATCAGGGATGCTTGCGGCCGGGGCATAGCCGAAGATGGTAACGTAGATCGCGTCCGCGGCGGCGATCCAGACCCCGAACAGGACGAGCAGGAGCACGCCGAGGCCGAGAATGGCGCCGAAGGACGGTGCGCTCAGCACATGCATCGCGTGCCAAGCTGCGGGTTCCTCGCCGCGCTCGCGGCGGCGGCTGAGCTCGTAGAGGCCGAGCGCGGCAAAAGGACCGATCAACGCAAAACCGGCCGCCAGCGGAAAGAGCAGCGGCAACACCGAATAGCCAAGGACCAGTCTGAACAGAACAAGACCGAGCACGGGATAAATTCCGCACAGGACGACAGCGTGAGTTGGTATCGCTTGGAAGTCTTCCCAGCCCAGGCGCAGCGCGTCGCGCAAGTCCGAAAGGCCGATCTTGCGAACGACATATGCGGTGGAGACGCCGAAGAATTGCAGGTGAGGTCTTGCAAAATACTGAGTGGCCATGGCTCCGGTCTCCTTGCTCGTGATCGCAGGGGGAACGGCGGAGCCTTCAACTCGCGCACATTCGCCTCATGCGCGGAAATCGCGATCGAGCCCGGCAAGCCAGATTCAGCGAGAAGGAGCTTTGCCGGGCGACACCAGTCGCGACTGGTGTACGAGCTTAAGGCGATGAGAGCAAGATAGCGCTCACGGGGGGGTGAATTGTGCGGTTGCACACTTCTCTCGCTGCACTGCACAGCACCGCACCGCCGGACGATCGGTATCGGCCGACAATTGCCGGTTTGCGTGGCGTCGGCAACGCGAGGGACCAAGGCGCGGCGTCCTCCACTATTGACGCCCGGCTCGACCCGTACCATCTTGATCCCAACGCCCCCAGCTCTGATGAGACTTGCGGTCGTGGCGTGCAGTCCGCGTCGCGACCAGTGGAATGGGCGAGGCAAGAGGCACGACGACAGCGGATGTAAAGTCCGCCATCGCGACAGACGTGAGCTCCGCCCTCCGGTTCGTATCCGCAGCCTTTTAGCGGCAAGGATGCATGAGGGATGGTTGTAGCAATCATACTGCTTTTGGTCGCGATCGCCTCGGTGGTGTTTCACCTCTTCAGCCCGTGGTGGTGGACGCCGCTTGCCTCGAACTGGGGCTACATCGACGACACCATCACCCTGACATTCTGGATCACCGGAGCGGTCTTCGTCGCCGTCGTCGCGTTCATGGCCTACTGCGTCTTCCGCTTTCGCCACAAGGAGGGAAGGCAGGCAGACTACAATCCCGAAAACAAGCGGCTCGAATGGTGGCTCAGCGTCGGGACAGGAATCGGCGTCGCGGCGATGTTGGCACCCGGACTGGTCGTCTGGCACCAGTTCGTGACCGTTCCGGCCGGTGCGACCGAGGTCGAGGTCATGGGACAGCAGTGGCAATGGAGCTACCGGCTTCCTGGAAAAGACGGCCGGCTTGGGACCTCCGATGCCCGCCTTGTCAGTGCCGACAATCCGATGGGGTTGAATCCCGACGATCCGAACGGAAAAGACGACATCGTTATTCAAAACGACGATCTGCACCTGGCGATCGGGAAGCCGGTGAAGGTGCTGCTCCGCTCAATCGATGTCCTGCATGATTTCTATGTGCCGGAGTTCCGGGCGAAGATGGACATGATACCGGGCTCGGTCACCTATTACTGGTTCACGCCCACCCGCACCGGAACGTTCGAGGTTCTCTGTGCCGAGCTCTGCGGTGCCGCGCACGCGCAAATGCGCAGCAAGGTCGTCGTCGAGGAAGAGAAAGAATATCACGCGTGGCTGGAGAAGCAGCGGACATTCGCCGAGTTGTCAGGCCAGCGCAACGTCGCGAAGGCGGCGTACAAGACAGGTAGCGAATAAGAATAGCGGCGAGGAGGCACGATCGATCGTGAGGCGAACTCCTCGCTGAACAGAAGACCAAGGAGGGTATTCCGATGGTCGATGTCCCGTTTGACACAATCGCAGGCATTCCGCCCGCTGAGGCGCCTGACGTCGAGCTCTATCATCCGAAGAGCTGGTGGACGAGGTACGTTTTCTCGCAGGACGCCAAGGTTATCGCCATCCAGTACTCGATTACGGCGATGTCGATCGGAATGGTCGCGCTGGTGCTGTCGTGGCTGATGCGACTGCAACTGGGATTTCCCGGCACGTTCTCCTTCATCGATGCCAACCAATATCTCCAGTTCATCACCATGCACGGCATGATCATGGTGATCTACCTGCTCACCGCGTTGTTTCTTGGTGGCTTCGGCAACTACCTTATCCCGCTCATGGTCGGCGCCCGGGACATGGTGTTCCCCTATGTGAACATGCTGAGCTATTGGGTATACCTGCTCGCGGTCCTGGTGCTGGCCTCGACCTTTTTCGTGCCTGGCGGGCCAACCGGCGCCGGCTGGACGCTCTATCCACCGCAGGCGATTCTCTCCGGCACCCCCGGGCAGGATTGGGGCATCATTCTGATGCTGGCCTCGCTGATCCTGTTCATCATCGGCTTTACGATGGGCGGGCTCAATTATGTGGTGACGGTGCTGCAGGCGCGCACGCGCGGCATGACGTTGATGCGGTTGCCCTTGACGGTGTGGGGCATTTTCACGGCTACCGTCATGGCACTGCTGGCCTTCCCGGCGCTGCTGGTCGCCTCGGTGATGCTGCTGCTTGACCGCCTCCTGGGGACCAGTTTCTTCATGCCGACACTGGTCGAGATGGGCGAGCTGACGAAGTATGGCGGCGGCAGCCCAATCCTGTTCCAGCACCTCTTCTGGTTCTTCGGCCATCCCGAAGTCTATATCGTCGCCTTGCCGGCCTTCGGCATTATATCCGATCTGATCAGCACCCACGCGCGGAAGAACATCTTCGGCTATCGCATGATGGTCTGGGCCATCGTGGCAATCGGCGCGCTCAGCTTCGTCGTATGGGCGCACCACATGTATGTGAGCGGCATGAACCCGTATTTCGGGTTCTTCTTCGCCACCACGACGCTCATCATTGCCATCCCGACCGCGATCAAGGTTTACAACTGGGTGCTGACCCTCTGGCGCGGCGATATTCATCTCACCATCCCGATGCTGTTCGCGCTTGCGTTCATCATCACGTTCGTAAATGGCGGGCTGACCGGCCTGTTTCTCGGCAACGTGGTCGTGGACGTTCCGCTGTCGGACACGATGTTTGTTGTCGCCCACTTTCACATGGTGATGGGCATTGCACCGATCATGGCCGTGTTTGGCGGGATCTACCATTGGTATCCGAAAGTCACGGGACGAATGCTCAATGAGGCGCTCGGACGATTCCACTTCTGGGTCACGTTCCTCGGAGCCTACGCGGTTTTCTTCCCGATGCACTATCTGGGCCTTTTGGGCGTGCCTCGCCGCTATCACGATATTGGCGAAACGGCCTTCATCCCGGCATCCGCCCATGACCTCAATGCGTTCATGAGCGTGGCCGCCCTGATTGTCGGCTTTGCCCAGCTTGTCTTCATATTCAATCTGATCTGGAGCCTGTTCAAAGGGAAAGAGGCGGGCGGCAATCCCTGGGGAGCCGCGTCGCTGGAATGGCAGACACCAGAGACCCCGCCGGGGCATGGCAACTGGGGCAAGGAGCTCCCGATCGTCTATCGCTGGGCCTACGATTACAGCGTACCCGGCGCCGGCAGGGACTTCGTGCCGCAAAATGAACCGCCGGCCAGACTGTCGGCGCAGGGGGCCCATCCGTGAGCGTCATTGTCCTGTTCATGGTTGGAATCGCCGCAATTGCGGGATGGTGGCTCTCGCAGCAACGGCTGACAGCCAAACCCTGGCTGGAGGAGGGAGTGAGCGTCGATCTTCGCGAGGAGAGCACATCATCACCGCAAGCGGCGAAGATCGGATTGGGGGTGTTTCTCGCGGTCGTCGGCTCGCTGTTCGCGCTCTTCATCAGCGCTTACTCCATGCGCATGAACATGGTGGACTGGCGGACGCTGCCAGTGCCAGCGCTGCTGTGGTTCAACACGGGCGTGCTGGTGTTGAGCAGCGTTGCGCTGCAATGGGCGTACATCGCCGCCCGCCGTGACGACATGGACGGCATCATTCTCGGCCTGCTCAGTGGGGGAGCATTCGCCGTTACATTCCTGGTTGGACAGCTTCTGGCGTGGCGACAGTTGAATGCCGCTGGGTATTTCGTCGCGTCCAACCCAGCCAATTCTTTCTTCTACCTGATCACCGCGGCGCACGGGCTGCATGTGATGGGCGGTCTCGTGGCGCTCGGCAGAACGGCCGCCAAGTTATGGCGTGGCGCTGAGGTTAAGCAGGTGCGCGCGAGCGTGGAACTCTGCGCCATCTATTGGCATTTCCTGCTGCTGGTCTGGCTGGTCTTGCTCGGTCTGCTGACGGGCTGGACAGACAATTTCGTCGACATCTGTCGCCAGTTGCTCAGCTAGGGAGGCAGGGACCGATGGCAGAGACTGCACTGACAAACGTTGGAGCATCGCCTGCGCGGCTCCCGGGCTTGCGAGGGATCGTTGCCGACTGGTCTTCGGATCAGCGCGCTTTCAAGAATGTCTCCTGGGGGAAGGCCATGATGTGGATCTTCCTCCTGAGCGACACCTTCATCTTCAGTTGTTTCCTGCTGTCATACATGACGGCGCGAATGTCCACGACGGTGCCGTGGCCCAACCCCAGCGAAGTCTTTGCTCTCAATATCGGCGGTCAGCACATACCGCTCATTCTGATCGCTATCATGACCTTCATCCTGATCAGCAGCAGCGGCACCATGGCGATGGCGGTCAATTTCGGTTACCGCCGGGATCGGATCAGAACTGCAGCCTTGATGCTGGCCACCGCCGCATTCGGCGCAACGTTCGTCGGAATGCAGGCTTTCGAATGGACCAAGCTGATCATGGAAGGCGTCAGGCCCTGGGGCAATCCGTGGGGCGCGGCGCAGTTCGGGGCCAGCTTCTTCATGATAACCGGCTTCCACGGAACCCACGTGACCATTGGCGTGATTTTCCTGATCGCCATCGCACGCAAGGTCTTGCGGGGAGACTTCGACGTCGAAAGGCGTGGCTTTTTCACGAGCCGGAAGGGGCATTACGAGATCGTCGAAATCACCGGCCTGTACTGGCACTTCGTCGATCTTGTGTGGGTGTTCATCTTTGCCCTTTTTTATCTTTGGTGAGGTTGGCGCATGACAGAAGCCGCGATACATGTGGAAGGCCAGCAACCTTCGCTGCACGTTCACGCCCATGAGGCCCATGCGCCGGGAGCCACGCAAGCAAAGGGCCAGCAACACCCGATCAAGCTCTATCTCATGGTCTGGGGATGGCTGTTCGTCCTTAGTACCTGCTCCTATCTCGTCGACTACTTTGGCATCCACGGCCATCTCAGATGGTCGCTGATTCTGCTGTTCATGGTTTTGAAGGCCGGTCTGATCGTCGCCGTCTTCATGCACATGGCCTGGGAGCGGTTGGCCTTGGCCTATGCCATCCTGCTTCCGCCGGTGCTGGTGTTGGTATTCGTGGCGATCATGGTGTTCGAATCCGACTACACGCATCTGCTCCGGGTCGTATTCTTCACTCCGACGGCGTAGCTCCCGTTGCCTCGCGGCGAAGGAGAACGGCAATGACGAAAGACACTGTAGCAGTACAAGAGTGGAGATATTGGGATGCAGTTCACCGTTGGGTTTAAGCTAAGGGGAAAGACAGACCATGTCGTCCTCGACGGACAAGACGCGCTCGTCGCCGCGCTGAAGGTGAAGGCGGAGCTTCCGGAAGCAGTCATCATGTACGTACGCCCACAAAATCGGCGTGGCGACACGCGTCATCCGTCACGTGCGCTCGCCGAAGACGTTCTTCGATGAGAGTCCGGCGGACCCTTGCGCCTCCCCGCAGCCAGCCTTCTCCAGCGATTTCGAAAAATTTAGCCCGCCTCTGTCAGGCCTTTCGATGTCCAGCGTCCCCCGGGCGATGACGGCGTACCTTCGCATAGGTCACGTCACGCCGTATCCTCGACGACGGAGCGGAACGCGTTGAGGAGATCGCCGTCGAGTTTGTTTCCCATGTCCCGCATGATGCCGAAGGCCTGCATTGGCGCCAGCGATTGCCGGTAGGGTCGATCTTCCACCAGTGCAGAAAAAATATCGGCAATCGTGATGACGCGTACGAGATCTGCAATCTGCCCGGCGCGAAGCTGATCCGGATAGCCCGATCCATCGAGCAGTTCATGGTGATGAAGCACGCAATCAAGGATCTCGACCGGAAAGCCGCCTTGTTGCGTGAGCAGGTCATATCCGTATCGGGGATGCTGTCTTATCTGCTCCATCTCATGGTCAGTCAATTTTCCCGGCTTGTCGAGGATATCGAGTGGAACGAACGATTTTCCAACATCGTGCAACAGCGCAGCGTGCGCGATGCGTTGTTGGTCCTTGGGGCGCATCTTCAGCTTCTGCGCGAACGCGACGGCGAAGCCGGTGACGAGCAGGCTGTGCCTGTAGGTGCCGCCATGATGCCTCCGCACGGTTTCCATCCAGGGACCAATTCCCCAGACATCGAGCGCCTCCAGGATGAGCGGAGTGTTGGCTTCGAGAGTTTCGAATGGAAGTGAGCTCTCGTTGTGCGGCGCCTCGATTGTCTGCGCGAGCGCACGATGAGCGGCGGAAACGCCCCGCAACACGATCTTGTTGTGCGATGGTGTTTCCGACTTGGCGCGCGCGTGATGTATTGGAGAAAATACCTGCAGAACTTCATCTGCATCGAACGGATGGTAGATGTAGTTGCGTACGCCGAACGTCTCTGCGTGGCGCATCTTTTCGGCAAGCGCGCGTTCTCCGATGCTCTTGTCGATAACAAGGAGGCTGGGCAGCGAACGTGCAAGAATTGCCTGGCGAGTGGGTTGAAGCGCTCGAACCACCTGCGTTGACGAAAGATCAACGTCAAGAACGACGCAAGAAGCGAAATTATCGATGACAAGAGGGTCAATCGCCGGCGGCAGCAAATGGACGTCGCAGGTTCGACTGAGTATGGATGCCAGCGGTCTTGTCCGTTCCGGCGTCTCAGTTATGAGGGCGATATGAAGTTGTCGGACTGTCGTGGCTGCCTCGATCATGCGATTCACTTTCCTGGCGGTCTCGCCTGTTCGTAAATTATCGCGGCTGTCTTTTGGTGCGTCGTTACCTGCGCGAGCAACGGGGAGGCACGGCGCTTGCAGTGTTGCGAACATCCACCTCGTTCCTCCTGCTGCCGCCATCATTCGTTTGATGGCTTGTCGACTCGAGATGACAGAGAGAGTCGCGTCCCTGTCCAAGCTGCATCCGCTCGCTTGTGATCGTGATGTTGCCAACATTTCCCGGGTTGTCGGCGGACGTAAGCAGGAGCGCTGTTCACGCCAGCTGCCACGTATCTTCATGCGTATGCAGCGTTGCTGAATGAGATGTTACCGACGCGCGGGCAATTCGCCTTTTGGCCATATCTCGCGCGAATTGGATAGCCACCGTTAAAATTGACGCCGTGTGGCACCGCGTTGCTTAACCGGAGAATTTCAGTTAATCGCGAAACAATTACTGTGTGGCCTGCTTGGAAATATGAGTTCGTTTTCGCGTGTTGCTTCCCAAGATAAGCGTGGGGTTGGTTTCGATACGTATCTAGACTGTCTCTCGATATTCTTGCCGGACGTTTCGGCGGAGCCGGAGAAGGCCGGGCGGCAATTTTCGTGGCGAGCCAGCTTCGCTGCGGTCAACGGCCTGACCTGCTGGCGGGTGCAGGGTAGCCATGGCTACGAAATAACACTCAATGACTCAGCGGAGACCTTGCATGTCTCGCAGCCTGTCATTGGCGCTGTTGCTGCAATTGGCAGGTACGGTGCCTGCCGAGCGCTCCCAGGATCTCTATTTACACATCTGACAGACGTGCCAAGCCGAATCTCCACCAAGGGGGCTCATGCAATGAGAGCGTTACGGTTCGAACGCCCGGAATTGATGCAGGCCCTTTCCACATTCGATGAAAAGCTCTCTATTAAGGACCTCACGCCTCTGATGCTCCATCATCTGACGGAGACGACGACGCAATCGCTTTATCACTCCGCGCAAGCGGTCGTGTCCGCCGTTCTTGATGAGGATCTTCAGGGGCGCTCTCCTATCGCGATGGCGCTGCTGAGCGAATCCTTGCTCTTGCTGGTGCTCGAGAGACTGACATCAGGCAAATTGCGGGAACCGTCTGAACCAACCATGCGCCACCTTCGGCGGGCGGTCGATTACATGCATTCCAACATTCATCAACCCTTTACCATGAGCGACGCCGCAGCCGCAGCAGGTATCAGCGTACGGACGTTGCAGACCGCTTTCCAGGCGCACTACGGTGCAACGCCGGTCGCCTACTTGCGTCGCATCAGGCTGGAAGCCGCACATCTGGAACTTACATCTGCGGACAACATTCTGCCTGTCTCCGAAGTCGCCCTGAAATGGGGCTTCATGCATATGGGACGCTTTGCGGAGATATATCGCAAGACCTACGGTCTTCTTCCATCCCAGCTTGCTGGACTGCGAAGGCGGAACGGCTGATCTGTGCCGGCCGTGGTATCTATCCGCATCGCGTCGGCGGTTGCTCCGTCTCCGCTTTCGATTTGAAGACAAGAACCGGAGTTTGGCTTGCTTCGGTCAAGCGTAAGCCTCGTTCAGATCACCACCCGACGTCGGTGATCGTCACGAGACACAAGGAGCCGTTCCAATGAGCAAGGAAGAAGATAACAAGGCCGTTGTCGGTCGCTGGTTCACGGAGTTCTGGGGCAAGGACGTCAATCTTGCGGTCATCGACGAGATCGCCGCGCCCGACATGCTGCTCAAATACTCGCTGCATGAGCCTCGCCGCGGCCGCGCCGATATCAAGGCGTTCATGACCGATTTCCGTGCTGCATTCCCCGATCTCAATTTCTGGGGCACGGCGGACCTGATCGCCGAGGGCGATTACGTCGTCGGCCAATGGGAAGGTGGCGGCACCCATAAGGGGCCGGCCTTCAACGACTTCCTGGTCGGCGGTTTGCCGGCTGCAACGGGCCGCAAGATGCATTTCACCGGCACTACGGTGCTGAAGGTGATCGACGGCAAGATCGTCGAGGAGATCGGTCTCGACGACGGCGTGACCGCGCTGACCCAGCTTGGGCTGCTGAAGGCTGCCTAGGCAGCTCACGCCCGGCCATCGAATAAGGTCCGCACGTCCGTGCGGACCTTATTCGCTTCTGGCCATCTAGGCTTAACTCGGCATCTGTGCTGCCCCCGGAACTCGTCAAGCCGGTGTTCCCCCGGTGATCCGGTTGCTGGCATACGCAATCGAATTCGAAAGCAAGGATCGGAGTGCATCAGACGGGAATTGGCGGCACCATCGTCCAACACCATATGAGAAAGAAGATGACTGCGACGCCCGCCAGCACCCCGAAGTCAACGCCCCCGTCGGTGGTGGATGATCCTCGATGGGCACGCATTGTCGCGCGCGACAAGACGGCCGATGGCCATCTCTGGTACTCGGTGGCAACGACCGGCGTCTATTGCCGGCCGTCCTGCCCTTCGCGCGTTCCCAACGCCAGGAACGTGCAGCTCCACGACAGCCTGGAAAGCGCCAGGGCGACAGGCTTCCGGCCTTGCCGGCGTTGCAATCCGGAAGGCCTTTCGACCGAAGCCGAGAACGCGGCCCTGGTGGCGAAAGTGTGCCGGATCATCGAGGAGAGCGAAGAAGAGCCTTCGCTGGAGCAACTGGCAGCGGCGATCGGCCGGAGTCCGAGCTATTTCCATCGCGTGTTCAAGGCCACGACCGGGTTGACACCGAAGGAATACGCCGCCGCCCACCGTGCCAGGAAGGTTCGCCAGGGATTGGTCTCGGGCAACTCCGTCACCGAGGCGATCTACGACGCCGGCTTCAATTCCAGCGGGCGCTTCTACGAGAAGTCGACGGACATGCTCGGCATGACGCCGTCGCAGTACCGTGCCGGGGGCACGAACGAGGAGATCAAGTTCGCGGTCGGGCAGACTTCTCTCGGCGCCATCCTCGTCGCCTCCAGCACCAAGGGCGTGGCTGCGATCCTCCTGGGCGACGATCCGGACGAACTCGTCCGCAATCTTCAGGATCGTTTCCCGAAAGCGCATCTCATTGGCGCCGATCGCGACTATGAGGCACTGGTTGCCCGGGTCGTCGGGTTTGTCGAGGCGCCGGGGATCGGCCTGAACCTTCCCCTCGACGTCCGCGGCACCGCCTTCCAGCAACGCGTGTGGCGGGCTCTGCAGGAGATTCCCGTCGGCGAAGCGGTTTCCTATACTGAAATCGCACAGCGTATCGGTTCCCCCAAGGCGGTGCGCGCGGTGGCCGGCGCCTGCGCGGCGAACAAGCTTGCCGTCGCCATTCCCTGCCATCGCGTCGTTCGGAAAGATGGCTCGCTCTCCGGTTATGCCTGGGGCGTCGAACGCAAGCGCGCTCTGCTCGACCGGGAGTGCTCGCAGGGTACATGAACAGCGCCGCCGCCTTGACCTCCAGAGGCACCTTCCGGCCAGTGTCTGCGAGTTTGAAAGCAATATTCGGAGTGCGCTGGTTGCGATCTCGTGCACTTACTCGATCATTCAGGTGGTCGATGCGTGCCTATTGAAGTCGCTGTTGATCGCCGACGCCGATCGATTGGCGGAAGGAACGCTTCAGACGATGTTTCCTCGGGGTGCATTCGACGCAAACACGAAACGCGAGAAGCGACGCCGCCGCAGGACAATGCCCGATGCGATCGCAGGTCTTGTTCACGCCGATCCGGCGAAGGTTCGCGTGATGGCCTATTTCCGCCGCCTCGTCGCTGACGGCCATGCAGAATGGCAGATGCTCGAGAACGGAGATATCCGGCTCCGCTTTCGCACCGGCGAGACCTATCTTCTCGCGAAGACGACGATCATCCGTATCACGTGAGCCGACCGAAATTCTGATGAGCTTGCTTTGCGCCAAGTGTCCAGCTCGTTCGCGTCGGCAGGCAGCAATCGAAAGCTTTCTCGATTTGAGAGCAAGCACCGGAGTTCAGGCAAGCGCGCCGCCGAATAGTTTCGATCATGAGGACAGATCAGGGAGCTAAGCGATGAACCTCATGATTTCCGATGCCGCCCTGCGGCTTTCACCGACGGCAGGGCGCGCCAACGCTGCTGTCGAGATCCTTTTCTATGCGACCGGCGAATGCGCCCTGGGCAAGGTGCTGGTGGCCCGCAGCGGCAACGGCGTCTGCGCCATTCTGCTTGGTGCGGACTCTGGCGAACTGGAATCGGATCTCGCCGCCCGTTTTCCGGAGGCCACACTCGTCGCGAACGAGGCCATCGTCCGCGATGACCTGGCGAAGGTGATCCGTTTCGTGGACAAGCCCGCCGAAGGACTTCATCTTGCGCTCGATATGCGCGGGACGGCGCTCCAGCGCCGTGTCTGGGACAAGATGCGCTCGATTCCTGTCGGCAGGACAGTGACCTACATGGAACTCGCTCGTTGGATCAGCCCGATGGCCTCGGCCCGGGTGATCGCCGGCGCCTGCGCCGCCAATCCGATCGCACTCGCTATTCCCTGCCACCGCGTCATTCGCGCCGATGGCGATCTGGCGGGTTATCGCTGGGGCATCGAGCGCGAGCGTGAACTGATCAGGAAGGAAGCCATCGCATGACAGTCCGTTCGTCCACCATCACCCGTGTCCCCGCGGTTACGTCCGCAGAGGCACGGGTTGCCGCTTACGACTGGCAGGTGCTCGCAGGCGAGCTCGACAATTACGGCTGCGCCGTCTTGCCGAAGCTGCTTTCGCCCGAGGAGTGCCGCACCATCGCAGATATCTACCCCGACGAGAGCCATTTCCGAAGCCACATCCACATGGCGCGGCACGGCTTCGGCAAGGGCGAGTACCGCTATTTCAAATATCCGCTGCCCGAGCTCATCGGCTCCTTGCGAACCGCGCTCTACCCGCGCCTTGCAGGTGTTGCCAACGAATGGAACGCTCGGATGGGAATAAGCGAGCGCTATCCAGGCGACCATGCGTCGTTCCTCAAGCAATGCCACGACGCCGGCCAGACGCGCCCGACGCCGCTTCTGCTGCAATACGTCCCGGGTGACTTCAACTGCCTCCACCAGGATCTCTACGGCGATCTCGCATTCCCGATTCAGGTCGCGATTCTGCTCTCGCAGCCCGGCACGGACTTCGCAGGTGGCGAGTTCGTTCTGACCGAGCAGCGGCCGCGTATGCAGAGCCGCGTCGAAGTCGTGCCGCTCCGGCAGGGCGACGCAGTGGCCTTCGCGGTCCATAACCGGCCAGTGCAGGGATCGAAGGGCAATTACCGCGTGAACCTTCGTCACGGTGTGAGTCGTGTGCGCTCCGGCATGCGGCACACCGTCGGGATTATTTTTCACGACGCGACCTAAAGCGCGATGAGATGAGGATGAATCATCATCGCGCTTTAGGTTATTGTTTGAGCATGATCTCCGCGCAAACGCTTCGCGTTTGTCGCGAGGGAAAACCGCTTCACACTTTTCCGGATCATGCTTCAGCGGCGCGGCAGACGCGCTCCCGCCGAATGGAGAAGGCCATGAAACTGGTCAGGATGAGCGAGCAGAAAGTCGGCCTCCTGGTGCCTCTCTCCAGAGGCCTGCATGTGATCGACATAGCGAACAGCCTGGGTGTATTTGCGCCGCATGATCCGCTGTCAAACGGTCTTCTGAACGGCGCGCTGAAAGATGGTTGCGATTGGTCGCTGATCGTCAAGCATTGGGCTCGCTTGCGGTCGCCGCTCAAGAGGCTGGCAAACCTCGCCATAGCTAATCCAGATCATTCATGCCTGGTCATGCAGCCGTTTACAGAGCAATTCCAGATCGAAGATGCCGTCGATCAGATCGTTGCGATCGATATAACCGACACGGAACGCCTCGAAGAACAGGATCCGACGGGCCGGCGCGCCATGGCGCGACAGTTCAGTGAGCTTCCTGAGGATAAGATCAAGCGCGATGCGCCGTCGGCGACGGGAGCCGCTCAGGTCATCGACTTCTCGCATCACAAACAGATCGGCGACGCCTGATTTCCAGGTGTCTCCGCCGGAGAGATAGCAGTCGCCCGTGGCTTCTTGACTGTCGCCAATAATGCGCGAGCCGGGCTCTCGCCGATCAGCGTCACCTCCATTTTTCGATTTGAAAGCAAGGACCGGATCGGCCCAGCCATCGCCGGCTTCTATCTTGTCGCCAGAAACAAATTCGAAGGAGCGCAGGATGCGCGAAACCATCCGCTTTGCCTGGGGGAATAGTTCCCTCGGCGATTTCATGGTGGCGATGTCCGGCAAGGGGCTCGTTGCTCTCGAATTCAGCTCGAATCGCTCCGCGGCGGAGGACGCATTGCGCGTCCACTTTCCGGAGGCCGACATCATCGACAGCGAGCAGGAATTGACCGATGTCCTGTCGAAGGTGCAACACGCGATCGAAGCGCCAGGTTTCGATCCCGCAATTCCACTCGACTTGCGCGGGACGCCGTATGAAGTCGAAGTCTGGTCGATGCTGCGTGCAATACCCGTCGGCGAAACGACCAACTACGGCGCCCTGGCGGCCAAACTCGGTACCCGCGACGCACGCGGGGTGACCGAGGCGATCACCTGCAATCCTGTCGCGGTCCTCGTGCCGTGCCACCGCGTCGTCAAGAAGGACGGCTCGATCTCCGGCTATCGCTGGGGTGTCAAGCGCAAGCGCGAACTATTGGCACGCGAACGACGTCCCGGGGCATCCGAAACTCTGTGAAGGGTTGCGGCGCGTCAGGCCGCTTCGTTGGCGCGCCTCCAGACCGGAAACGGATCGGGCAGGCCGGCCCAGGCCTGCGCATCCATGCCGGGCTTTCCTTTCACGAGGCACGCATCAAGCCGTGCACGGATCGCGGCTTCATCCATGTTCGTGCCGATGAAGACGAGTTCTTGCCGGCGGTCGCCATAGAGATCGTTCCAGCTCTTCTTCAATATTCGCTGCCACTCGGGATCCTGCGGCCACCGTTCGCGCGGAATCGCTGCCCACCAGAATCCCAGGGCCTCGGTCTTGGTGATGGCGCCGGCCTGGCTCATTTCGCCGACCCACTGCGGACGCGTGGCAATCCAGAAATGGCCCTTGGCGCGAATGACCCCTGGCCAGGCGTCATGAAGGAAGTGATGGAATTTCGTGGGCTCAAACGGCCGCTGCGCGCGATAGACGAAGCTCTTGATGCCGTATTCCTCGCTCTCCGGCACATGGTCGGCAAAGCCATACAGCTCCTTGAACCACAGCGGATGCTGTTGCGCCTTCTGAAAATCGAAGCGCCCAGTATCGAGGATCCGATCGAACGGAACCTTGCTGTGAGTGGCCTCCAGGATCTCGGCTTCAGGATTGAGCGCCCGGATGATCTTGCGCGCAGCATCGCGCTGCGCTGGCGTAGCGTCATCTACCTTGTTCAGCACCACGACATCGGCAAATTCGATCTGCTCGACAAGCAAATCGACCAGCGTGCGCTGGTCGTTGTCGAGGGCCTCGCCGCGCTCGCTAAGGAAGTCGGTGGAGGAATAGTCCTTCAACAGGTTCACCGCATCGACGACCGTGACCATCGTGTCGAGCCGCGCGACGTCGGACAGGCTCTCGCCTTGCTCGGTCCGGAAATCGAACGTGGCCGCAATCGGCAGCGGCTCGGAGATGCCGGTCGATTCGATCAAGAGGTAATCGAACCTTCCGTCTTCAGCCAGCGCACGCACTTCCCTCAGCAGGTCATCGCGCAGGGTGCAGCAGATGCACCCGTTGGTCATCTCAACCAGCTTCTCGTTCGTCCGGGAAAGATTCGCACCGCCATCGCGAACGAGGTCCGCATCGATGTTCACCTCGCTCATGTCGTTCACAATCACGGCCACCTTCAGGCCGTGGCGGTTGTTGAGCACGTGGTTCAGCAAAGTTGTCTTTCCAGCCCCGAGGAAGCCGGACAAGACGGTGACGGGCAGTTTTTGCATGGAGATCGAACAGCCTTTGCAGCTCGAGGAATTTTCGCCCGGCAGAGGGCATTGGGGCATCCATATGTAATGTTATAACATTACATAATCGGAGCTGTTTTCGATTGTCAAGCTGCACCGACGGCAACGCGTGCTGCGTTGGAGCAAACGTGAGTTGGTGGAGTGGCTGGATTGTCAACTAATGCCAACGCGATCAACCAACCCGGCCATCGCGTGCGCCCCCATCACGGAATGATCAAACTCGAGGAATGTAGGAACGAAGCAGATTCGACCGCGTTGCGCTCCGCATCTGCGTAGGTCCTGCATCGGCACTTCTGGTGCGTGCTCCGAACCGGAGGTCGCTCATGTCGAAATACCCGAAAACTGCGGCCGCATTGGCCGTAGCGAGCTTGATTGCAGTCGCTGCATTGGCCGATCCACTGCCCCCAGACGCGACCTACAGGCCGCTTCCGACGCAGCCGCTTGATGTGGTGAAGGCGCTCGATGAGGCGCAGAAACCGCAGGTCATGCAGCGCCAGCAGGCCTTGTTGGAGCAGCGCTATGACCTCTCCAACCGGCCGATCGACAATGCGATGATGTCGGGCGGGCGAAAGCCCGTGCAGGACGGAGTGCGCGTCAGGCTGGCGACAGGAGTAACCTGGGACAGTCTGTCGGCGATGAGGCCGGACGAGATAAGGCAGCGCGGATTGCTGCCGGCCGGTTTCATGCCGCTGCCGCATGTCAAGCAGGCGACCGGCGGCCAGGTTTTCCCGAACCAGCAGATCGACGAAATCAACCGGCAGGAATCGCGCAACATCAGGCGCTTCGACATCGATTTCGATCTCCCCGACCAGTTCACGCCGGAGTTTCCGCCGCCGATCTTTCTCACCACCCATCCGGAACTGGGCGATGTCTCGCACGGCCAGCTTCTGACGATAAAGAACTACTATCAACTGATGATCGGCATCATCACGCCCGTGCAGATGGAGGGACTGCGCCTGTTGCTGACACCGTTCCCGCAGGAAGAGTTCAACCAGACAGAAGATCGCAAGAGCGCAGACCAAAGCCTTGGCGTCACCTGTCTCGATTGCCATGCGAATTTCCACACCAATGCGGCCTTCCACCAGACACCTGACGTGCGTCCGCAGGCGGCTCGCTTCCGCCTCGATACGGTCAGCCTCCGCGGCATGTTCAACCAGCAAATTCATGGCTCGAAACGGTCGCTGCGCTCGATCGAGGACTTCACGCAGTTCGAGCAGCGGACGGCCTATTTCAACGGCGATCACGTCAGCGCGCAGCGGAAGGGCGTGAACCTGCCCGACCGATTTGATCAGGTCCCGATGATGGCGCAGATGCAGAACATCATCGATTTCCCGCCTGCGCCAAAGCTCGACCCGCTGGGGCGGCTCGATCCCAGCAAGGCGACGCAGCAGGAACTCGCGGGAGAGCAGGTGTTCCTGGGCAAGGGGCAATGCGCGCAATGTCACATGCCGCAGACGTCGTTCCTCGACAACAACATGCACGACCTGAAGCTTGAGCGCTTCTACAATGTCGGTCAGACGGTCAATGGTCTCGTCACATTGCCTGATGGACCAATCAAGACCTTCACGTTGCGCGGCATCAAGGACTCGCCGCCCTATATGCACGACGGGCGGTTGCTGACGCTTGCCGACACGGTCGAGTTCTTCAACCTGGTGCTCGGCTTGAAGCTGACGCAGGAGGAGAAGGATTCGCTGGTGGCGTACATGCTGATGCTGTGATGCCAGTCGGGTGCCGGCGGTTGTCGTCCCGCTGAGTCGCAGAAGGAGATTGAGTGATGCGTCTTCTCACGCTCGTAACGATCGCAATTGCATTTGTTTCTCCGGCGGCTTTCGGTCAGTCGACCAATCCCGCGAGTCCCGCGCCGGGTAATCCCGGCGGCGTGCCGCCTGGCACGAGACAATCTGCACCTGGGGTGCCGGCGCCACGCCAAACCAATCAGCCGGATCGCACCTTCATTCACGCCGCCGCAGTCGGAGGATTGGCTGAGGTGGAGTTGGGCAGGCTCGCGGCGCAGAGAGCAACGAGCCGCACGGTCAGGGAATTCGCGGAGCGTATGGTCCGCGACCACAGCGCTGCCAACGACAGGCTGGGAACGCTCGCAAACACGAACGGGATTGCGCTGCCTGATAAATTCGACGAGGAACACAAGGCCATGCGCGCCAAGCTGGAGCAGTCGAGCGACGCGCAATTCGATCGTGCCTACATCGAGGGGCAAATTATCGAGCATCAGAAGACAGCCCAGCTTCTGGAATACGAGATCGGTTCAGGTGAGAACGCCGAACTGAAGAATTTTGCATCCGACCTCTTGCCGACTGTGCTGGATCATTTGCGGATGGCACAAACGATTTCCGCTGAGATGGCACATCAAGCCGCAACAGAGATGCCGCGAAAGGAGATGCCGCGCGAACGGCGCTAGCGACACTGGGATCGGAAAGTCACCTGTGGGGTTTCGATCCCTGCAACGGCACGCAATTTCGCGTCGTTACGCGAGGTGCGCGCTTTCGCCGCAATGGCGGCAGTGCCATGTGGGGCTATGCTGGGTGCATTATGACATACGTTGTCGACATCGATCCGCGCATCGCGCGCTTCTGTCTGCACGCCGGCCGCCTGCACGCAGGCACTTAGCCGGACGGCCGATCGAGCCGTCCGGGTTCTGTTCTCATCGATATCTCGAGTTCGTGGCTTCCGTGCAGGAGCCCGATTTACTTTGAACAGAAGGAACGTGCCGTGCCGCCCCCGTCAAAGACCGTCCACACCGCATCCGATGATCGCCGCCTCGAGCCCACGCGCGAAAGCGTGAGACAAGCCGAGTCGAATGTCGTGCCATTGTTCCGTGCGCCTGCGGCTACAAAAGATGATCCCGTCGACGACGACCCAGGGCCAACGGCTGCCTGAACGCCAAGGTGACAGCAATGAGCAAGAAGACCGAACCCGATCTGCCGCCGATCCTGGTGACAACGGAGGAGAAGCAGCGGTTGAGCGGGCTTGCCAACTCCAGCATGGAGCTTTTTCCGCGCGTGGCCTATTTCCTCGCGGGCGAGATGGAGCGCGCGAGCATCGCTCCTGACGACGCCGATTTGCGAGACGTGGTCCGCATGGGCTCCGCGGTCCGCTATCGTGACGACAGCACCGGCGAGGCGAGGGAGGTGGTGCTGGTCTATCCGCACGAAGCCGACATCTCGCGCAAGCGCATTTCGGTGCTGACTCCGGTCGGCGCCGCGCTGATCGGCCTGTCAGTCGGCCAGACCATCGAATTTCAAACGCCGGATCGCCGAACGCGAGCGCTGACCGTGTTGCGGGTTTCGCATTGAGCAGGAGCTTGCGACCATGCGCGACGGTGTGTTTGAGCAAGCCGGGCTGATCGTGATCTGCATCACCATCGGGCTGATCGGGCTCGTCGGCGCTCTGGCTTACCTCGCGCGGCTGTTCATGTGAGTCCGGTGGCTGTTTGAGCCTGGTGGCCGGGTTCGATCCCTGCAACGGAACGCGTTATAATCGCGCGTCGCTTAAGGCGAGGCGCTTGTCATGACACAGTGGTACTTCGTCTGGATCGAAGGTCCGCGCGGGCCTGTGCCACAAAAGTGGTCTACGGAGGGACTTTGGGGGCAGGTTACCCGTCAGGACGTGATCGTGCGCTTTACGCTGACGGAACGCGAAGCGGCGCTCTCGCTCGACGAATTGGCGAGGTTGCATCCTGTTCCCGAGGAATGAACCTTGGGGAACTCGCGAATTTAATGCGAGCGCGGGGTTGAATAGGCGAGCTCGGACCCAATGTCCCGCACTTCACATTCGTTGAAACGCGGTCGAAACGGATCGTATTTGGCGAAGAGCCGGCGACAGGATGGCAATTCGAAGAAAATCATCCAGCGACGGCACAAGTGAAGCTCCAGCGCGTCGTCGTGTTGGCGGGATGACGTCCCGCAAATGCAGGCGGCCGCCTGCGGCTTAGGCCGTTGCGCGGTGCAACCCTCCAATCCAGAGGAGCGAGGAACATGAGACTGAACTCATCCCAGGTCGAGCGGGCCTTGAGCCAATTCGATGCCCACTGCCTTCCCGACGATCACCCGGCGGTCGCCCAGTTGAACCGCTTGTTCGGTGATCACACCTACTTCCTTGACACCAACGGGCTCAACGTTCTCGAGCCCAGCGAATCAGCGGAGACGGACACGCAAATCGGCAAGATCGTGAACCTCGCCCATTGGAGCGACGACACCCTGACGAATTTGATGCCGCACGAGCCTGAACCGACCGGCGTCATCGTCAGTCTTGGCTCCAAGCACTGATCGTTCCTGATTGACCATCGTGAAAGCCCGCCTCTGGCGGGCTTTTGTTTTGCAGCCCTTGTCACGGTGCTTTTGGGGCAGCCGTGTACACGCAGCGGAAGCCGATATAGACGAGATCGAACCGCCGCATTGCATGCTATCTTGCGCCTCCAAATGGAGTGACCCTCATGCCAATCTGGGCCTGCGAACAATGCGGCGCGCAGTTTTCCGAGAGCGCCAGTTCGCCGCCGTCCTGCCGGATCTGCGAGGACGAGCGGCAGTTCGTGAACTGGAACGGGCAGGTCTGGCTCAGCCGCGAGGAACTGGCCAAGCGCTATCGTGTCGTCTGGCGCGACGATCTTGGGCTCGTTGGCATCGCGGTCGAGCCGCGCTTGGCGATCGGCCAGCGTGCGTTGCTGGTGCCGGATGGCGACGGCCTTGTGATGTGGGACTGCATCCCGCTCGCAACGCGAGAGGCGATCGACTACGTCAAGTCGCGCGGCGGGCTGAAAGCGATCGCGGTATCGCATCCGCATTTTTATGGAGCGGTGGCCGACTGGAGCGAGGCGTTCGGCAATGCACCGGTCTATCTACATGGCGACGATGCGCCATGGATCACGCGGCCGCATCCGTCGATCATGCCGTGGCGAGGAGAGGAGCTCGCGATTTCGGACGATCTTCGGCTGGTCCGCGCCGGCGGGCATTTTGCTGGCGCGAGCGTATTGCATTGGCGCACGGGCGCGGATGGCCGCGGCGCACTCCTGACCGGCGATGTGGCGCAGGTGGCGATGGATCGCCGTCACGTCAGCTTCATGTACTCCTATCCGAACTACACGCCGCTGAACGCGGTGGCAGTGCGCCGCATCGCGGAGGCGATCGCGCCGCTTGCGTTCGATCGCATTTACGGCGGCTGGTGGGGACGAAATATCGAGCACGACGCGAAGGCGGCGTTCGATGCGTCGGTCAGACGGTATCTCGATGCCATATCTTAAAGCCCCGTAGAGCATGAATCGCGCGAAGGTGGTGTTCCATTGACGTGGTCTTTGATCACATTAACGCCTTCTTAGAGCATCATCCGGAAAACTGTGACCCAGTTTCCGAAAAGATCATGCTTAGACAAAGAGATAAGATCATGGTCCGACCAGCCTGATCGGATCATGATCTGAGTGCGCTTCTCCTTAGTGTGCACGCGTAAATTGTGGGGGCGTCAGTGTCGCTGTTGGAAAATCCTCCGGAACGAACGTTGCAGGCGCTCGGGCGCGATGTGGCCGAGACGCACGTTGCGCCGGCGCTTTACGCGACAACGCTGTTTGTTTCGGCGCTACTGTTGTTCTCGATCCAACCGATGTTCGCCAAGATGGTACTGCCGAAACTCGGCGGCGCACCCGCGGTGTGGTCGGTCGCGATGGTGTTCTTTCAGACCGTCCTCCTCGCAGGCTATGCCTACGCGCATCTGCTCGGCCGCGCCTTGCCGCCGCGTCGGGCCGCCTTGGCCCATCTTGCGCTCATCGCCGTCACGGCACTCACGCTGCCGATCGCGATCGCGTCCGGCTGGGGCGCGCCTCCGGCCACCGGCATCGCGTTCTGGCTGTTCGGGCTGTTCGCTGCCTCGATCGGTTTGCCATTCTTCACATTGTCGGCGAGCGCGCCGCTGCTGCAAAGCTGGTTCGCCGCGAGCGGGCATCGGCAGGCCGGCAATCCCTACGTCCTCTATGCGGCCTCCAATCTCGGCTCGTTCGCGGCGCTGCTGGCCTATCCCGCGCTGCTGGAGCCGATGTTGACGCTGAAGATGCAAACGGCCGCCTGGTCGGTTGGGTTTGCGCTTCTTGCGCTGCTTATGGCCGCGGTAGCGCTGTCGGCCGGGCGCGGTGCGCCCGTCGCGGCCTCTGTTGTTCATCCGGGTGATGTTGCCGGAGTGACCGTTGCCGACCGTGCGCGCTGGATCGTGCTGGCGGCGATTCCGTCCGGGCTGGTGATCGCCGTGACGGCGCATCTGACGACCGATGTCGCGGCCGCACCGTTCCTCTGGGTGATTCCGCTCGCGCTCTATCTGCTCACCTTTGTTGCGGTGTTCCGCGAGCGGCCGTGGATCGCGCATTCAACGGTGGTGCGGCTGGTGCCGTTCGCAGTGATACCGCTCGCGGTCAACCTGATCGGCAACAGCAGCGCCTTTTGGGCGGTTGCGATTGTGCTCAACCTAGTTGCGTTCACGCTGCTGACGTTGCTGTGTCACGGCGAGCTCTATGCGCGCCGGCCCCATGCCCAGCGGCTGACGGAATTCTTCCTTTGTACGTCGTTCGGCGGTGTCATCGGCGGTGCCTTCGCTGGCCTGTTCGCGCCGCACATTTTCTCCGGTAATACAGAATATCCGATCCTGACCCTGCTGGCGCTGCTCGCCATTCCCGGCGCTTTTGCCGGCGGGCTGCGCAAGGCCTTGGTCGAAGCGTTGCCATGGTTGCTCGCGAGCGCGGCGCTGGGGATGATCTGGTACTTCGTGAGCTCCCAACGTCCGGCCGCGCTCGATCTGCCGATCCAAATAGGGCTGAACCTGCTGGCGGTCGTCATGCTGTTCCAACGACACAGGCCGATGAGGTTCTTCGGTCTTGCCGTGCTCGGTTTCATGTTGACCGCATTCTGGCGGCCAGGATTTGTGCCGGTCGAAACCGCGCGCAGCTTTTTCGGCGTGCATAAGGTGGTGGAGATCAACGACGGCAAGTTCCGGCTGCTCTCTCACGGCAGCACCATTCACGGCGCGCAGCGCCTGCGCAATGAGGATGGAACACCGGTCCAGGGAAAACCAGTCCCGCAAATGTACTATAATCCAGGTGGGCCGTATGCCGAAGCCATAGAGTCGGCGCGTGCCGCCCGCGGCGGATTCGACCGGGTTGCCGTCGTTGGTCTTGGCACCGGCACCCTTGCCTGCCACCAGAAACAAAAAGAACGATGGACTTTCTTCGAGATCGATCCGGAAGTTATTCGCATCGCGCGTGATCCGGCCCGCTTCGAGTTCTTGTCGCGCTGCGCGCCTGATGCCGAGATCGTGCTTGGTGATGCTCGTCTGACGCTTGCAGCCTCGCCCGACCGCTACGACCTGATCGTGCTGGACGCCTTCTCCTCGGATGCCATTCCTGCCCATCTTCTGACGCGCGAGGCTTTCTCCGCCTATCTCTCCAAGCTCACGCCGCATGGCGTGATTATCGTCCATATCACCAACCGGCATCTCGACCTTGCGCCTGAACTCGCCAACATCGCGCAGTCACAGGGGCTCGAAGCCTATTTTAAGCAGGATACCAGCGCCGATGATTTCGCGACGACGCTGAAAGCCAAGGTGCGCTTGGTGGTGCTGGCTCGCCAGCCGACGGATCTCGGCCGTATCTCCGAAGGCTGGACCCATTTGGAGCCGGACCCCTCGAGTGCGCTCTGGACGGACGATTATTCCAATATAATTGGCGCGATGCTACGGAAGAAGTTCGGCAGCTGATCCGTTCGGTGGTCGAGAGGAAGCGGCAAGACTTGATCCGTTAAATCATCACGCTATATCGACGTTTTCCCTTATCCTTGATCGGGCGAACGTATGACGAATAGCGATACCACCCCTGAATCCCAGCCGTTCCAGGCCGAGGTTGCCGAGCTCCTGCACCTGATGGTGCACTCGGTCTATTCGGAGACCGATATCTTCCTGCGCGAATTGATCTCGAACGCTTCCGATGCCTGCGACAAGCTGCGTTATGAGGCGATTGCCGCGCCGGACCTGATCGCCGACGGCGCGCCGCCGAAGATCTGGATCAGGCCGGACAAGAAGGCCGATACGTTGTCTGTGATCGACAGCGGCATCGGCATGGACCGGCAGGAGCTGATCGACAATCTCGGCACCATCGCGCGCTCCGGTACCAAGTCGTTCCTCGCGCGGCTTGCTGAGGCCAGGGACGGCACCAACCTGATCGGCCAGTTCGGCGTCGGCTTCTATGCCGCCTTCATGGTTGCCGACAGGATTGTCGTGATCAGCCGCCGCGCCGGAAGCGACCAGGCCTGGACTTGGACCTCGTCGGGCGGTAGCGGCTTCGAGATCGCGCCCGCCAGTGAGGAGGATGCCAAGCGCGTCACCCGTGGCACCGAGATCGTGCTGCATTTGAAGAAGGACGCCGCGAAATATCTCGAGACCTATGAGATCGAGCGCATCGTCCGCGCCTATTCGGATAACATCCAGTTCCCGATCGAGCTGGTGCCGGAGGAGGGGGAGCCAAGCCAGATCAATTCCGCGAGCGCGCTGTGGCAGCGGTCGAAATCGGAACTCTCGGCGGAGGATTACAGCGAAGCCTATAAATCGATCGCCGGCGCCTTCGACGAGCCCGCGATGACGCTGCATTATCGCGCCGAGGGCCGGCAGTCCTATGCCGTGCTGCTGTTTGCGCCGTCGACAAAACCGTTCGACCTGTTCGAGCCGGCGCGCAAGGGCAGGGTGAAGCTCTATGTCCGCCGCGTCTTCATCGCCGACGATGCCGATCTTCTGCCCGCGTACCTGCGCTTCATCCGCGGCGTGATCGACAGCGAGGATCTTCCGCTCAACATCTCGCGCGAGATGCTGCAGAACAACCCGCAGCTCACGCAAATCCGCAATGCCGTAACCGGCCGCGTCATCGGCGAACTCGAGCGATTGGCGGATAAGGAGCCGGACGCGTTCGCCAAGATCTGGGATGCGTTCGGCCCGGTCCTCAAGGAGGGCCTGTGGGAAGATTACGAGCGGCGCGAGAAGCTGCTGGGCCTGTCGCGCTTCACGACCACTGCGGGCGAGAACCGCTCGCTCAAGCAATATGTCGAGGCTCTCAGGCCGAACCAGACCGACATCTATTATCTCACCGGCGAAAGCATCGAGCGGTTGAAGTCGAACCCGAAGTTGGAGGCCGCGCAAGCACGCGGCGTCGAGGTGCTCTTGCTCACCGATCCCGTGGATGCGTTCTGGACTTCGGCGCCGATCGATTTCGGCGGCAAGCCGCTGAAGTCGCTGAGCCAGGGCGACGTCGATTTCAGCCTGATCCCGCCTGTGGACGACAAGACCGACGAGAAAAAGGACGAGCCGGCCGCGGATGAAGCCACGACGATCGCCGCGATCAAGGAAGCGCTCGGCGAGCGCGTCGCCGACGTCCGCGCCTCGCAGCGATTAACCTCGAGCGCTTCCTGCCTCGTCGGCGGCGGCCGCGACCGCATGCTGGAGCGCCTCCTCGCGCAACAAAACCGCGGTTCGGTGACCAAGCCGATCCTCGAAGTCAATCTGCGCCATCCTTTGGTCGCCGCGATCGCGCGCGAAAAGGATGCGGCGAGGGATTTGTCGCTGCTTCTGCTCGAGCAGGCCCAGATCCTCGAAGGCGAGCTGCCGGAGGACCCAGCCGCCTTTGCCGGCCGTCTCAACCAGCTCGTTCTGCGCGGATTGGCAAGGGCCTAGCACTCGGTCCGTAGCCCGGATGAAGCGAAGCGTAATCCGGGGAGACAGACGCACCCGCCGTCCCGGATTACGCTGCGCTCCATCCGGGCTACGGGCCTGCATCGGGGCTACGCGCAACCGATCCCAAGACCGCCCGTATCTGCTAGACAGACGCCGAAAGCGGAGCGGTCCATGGCGACGGCAGGCGGCAGCGAGATCTTCTACGGCGGCATTCCGGTGTTCCGCGGCTTTGCGCGCCTGATGGAGCCGTCGCTGTATTCGCCTTTGCCCGACGATTGGAGCATCGGCGTCGCCGACATCGTGGAATCGACCAGGGCGATCGCCGCAAAGCGCTACAAGGCGGTCAACATGGCGGGCGCGGCTGTCATCGCCGGCGTTACCAATGCACTTGGTGGCCGCGAATTCCCCTTCGTCTTCGGCGGCGACGGCGCGAGCTTTGCTGTCGCGCCCGCCGATCTCGACGCCGCGCGCGGAGCGCTGGCAGCGACCGCGACCTGGGTGAAGGACGATCTCGACCTCATCATGCGCGTGGCGCTGGTGCCGATCGAAGCAATCCGTGCGCAAGGCCTTGACGTTCGCGTCGCGCGCTTCGGACCGTCGGCCAATCTCTCGTATGCAATGTTCTCCGGCGGCGGGCTTGGCTTCGCGGAAGGTGCGATGAAGCGGGGTGAATTTGCCGTCGCGCGGGCGTCGCCGGGCACGCAGCCCGATCTCAGCGGACTCTCCTGCCGCTTCGAGGAGATCCCTTCCGCGCGCGGCGTGATCCTGTCCGTGCTGGTGATGCCGGCGAAGGGCGGCGATCCGCATGCCTTCCGCAAGGTGATCGAGGAGATCATCGCTCTCGCCGAGCAGAGTCCGGATGCTGGCCGCCCGGTGCCGTCGGGCGGGCCCGCGTTGCGCTGGCCGCCGCAGGGCCTCGACTTCGAGGCGCGTACCAAGCGCGGCGGTCCGCTGTTTGCGCGGCGCGTCCTGGTGCTCGCCGTCACGCTATGGGTCTACACCATCATGCGCTTCGGCATTTCGGTCGGCAAATTCGTGCCGAAGGACTATGTGCGGCAGGTGGTCGAGAATTCCGACTTCCGCAAATATGACGACGGCTTGCGGATGATCCTCGACTGCAGCGAGGAACTGGCGCAGGCGCTCGCCGGACGTCTCGCACAGGCCTCGGCCAACGGCGTCGTGAATTATGGCCTGCACCGGCAGCATGCCGCGATGATGACCTGCTTCACCCCGTCGGCGATGCGCAGCGACCACGTGCATTTCATCGACGGCGCCCGCGGCGGCTACGCCTCCGCCTCGTCAGCCATGAAGGCGATGCAGATCTGAAGATTTAGCGCCCGACCCGCGTCCAGCTTTCGCCGCCGCAGAGTGCGCCGACGCAGCCCTCGACCCGTAGCGTGTCGGGGCCGGCGAGCGAAATGCTGCTCGCATAGGTGCCGCCGTCGTCGGCGTTGTAGATTTGGCCCGTCCACTTGCCGCCGGCCGGCCGCATGCCCGAAAACAGTGGCAGCCCGATGATCGGACGGGTGGTGAGCGCCGGATTCGGGTTCTTGTTGTCGACCTGCGGCCTGCCGGTTGCGGGGTCGATCGGCTCGCGCAGGGAGACGATCACGCCGCAAATCCCGCCGCCGCATTTGCTGACCTTGACGCGGGCGTCGCCCGCCTGCGTCTGCCAGGTGCCGGATGGATCGGCCGCGTTCTGCGCGCGCGCCGTTGGTGCGGCCAGTAATACCGCCAGCATCGCTGCGATGAGAGCTGATCTGCAAGCCATGATTCGTTCCCCAAAAAGCACGCCTGCATAGCAACAAATCGGCTTTGTGCAATCTCACTTCCGCGCGTCGGCGCGCGATCATTTGCCCCAGTGATGCGCATGCGTCACTGCGTGGCCGCCCTGAAGATTGCCGGAAGATGATGTCCGGCATCTTACGGACGGCGCAAGCCACGCGCACCTCATGCAGGGATCACCACGGCAGGCCGCACAGGTCGATGGTCCCCGTATCAGGCGCGCGCTTGATGTCGAATACGAACGGCGTCATCGCCTCAAAGCGGACGCGTCCGCCCGGCTGCTCGCAATAGAGCTCGCCGGTGAAGGGCCTCCAGCCACGCGCCTGGTAGAACGCGAAATTGTGCGGCTCGCAGAACAACAGCATGAAGCGCGCCGCCTCATTGGCGCGCACGGTCTCGACCGCGGCGTTGAGCGCGATCGAGGCATAGCCGCGGCGCCGGCAGTCCTCGCGGGTGGCAACCCCGCCGATGCCGGCGATATGGATCCGGTGCCCGTTCCAGATGATGGTGCGGAAATAGATGCCGACGTGGCAACCGACGCCGCCCTCAGGCGCGTCAATCAAGACGCGCAGGTCGGCACTAGCCCACTTGATATGGCCCCACGGCAATTTCGCGATCGCGTCGGGCGGCCAGACCGCCCGAAACAGCGGCTCGACCGTCTTCCAGGAAGCATCGCCGTTGAGGATTTCGATCTCGATGCTCACTTGAGTGCGTCCTTGCATTCCATTGGCGCGATCTTACTCGCACAAACGGGAAAACGCACCTGGGCCCGCGCCCCGCCGCTCCGAGTCGATCTTAAGCATTTCATTCCCAACAATATTTTGGAGTTGGTTCGTTGCGCTGACGTTTTGCAGATCGCCTGCAGGGCCTGCATGCCTGCGCCGAAAATGCGGTGTTTAACTGTGATGGAACCTTCTATAAGAGGTCTCCGTTAGTGTCGTCTCCCCTCATGTTGGACATCACACCATGACTTTCACGCTACCCGACCTCCCCTACGCCCACGACGCCCTGGCGCCCTACATGTCGAAGGAAACGCTGGAGTACCATCACGACAAGCATCATCAGGCTTACGTGACCAACGGCAACAACGCGATCAAAGGGACCGAATTCGAGGGCAAGTCCCTCGAGGAGATCGTGAAGGGCTCGTACAACAAGAACGCGGCCGTCTTCAACAATGCCGGCCAGCACTACAACCACATTCACTTCTGGAAGTGGATGAAGCCGAATGGCGGCGGCAGCAAGCTGCCGGGCCGTCTCGAGAAGAAGATCAACGAGGACCTCGGCGGCTTCGAGAAGTTCAAGGCCGATTTCGCCGCCGCCGGTGTCGGCCAGTTCGGCTCTGGCTGGGCCTGGCTGCAGGTCAAGGGTGGCAAGCTCGAGATCTCCAAGACGCCGAACGGCGAGAACCCGCTGGTCCATGGCGCGGTCCCGATCCTGGGCGTCGACGTCTGGGAGCACTCCTACTACATCGACTACCGTAACCGCCGTCCCGACTATCTGAAAGCGTTCGTCGACAACCTCGTGAACTGGGACTACGTCGACGAACTGTTCGGCAAGGCGTGATCTTCAAATAGCGTCAATCATGCACGACGTCTCGACCCTCCCCTGAAAGGGGAGGGTCGGTTCGCATGTAGCGAAGCGTAATGCGAACCGGGGAGGGGTCAACTCTTTCCACTCGGGCATCGTCTCAGCGGAGAGACCTGACCCCTCCCCGCCGCTCATTTCATTCGCGTCGACCCTAGAGCGAGCTTCGCTCGTCTCGACCCCTTTCAGGGGAGGGTGCAATCCCTCTCGACGGCACACCTGCGGGGCAGTGGTGGGAACGGCAGCAAGCTATTTTCTGGTCTTCTTCGGCGGCGGCCTGGGTGCGATGCTGCGTCATTTCATCAATCTCGCCTGCGGCCGCAGCCTCGGCACAGATTTTCCCTACGGCACCTTCATCATCAACATCACCGGTTCGACCGTGATGGGCCTGATTGCGGGTTATCTCGCCTTCAAGGGCGAGGCGTCGCAGCCGTGGCGGCTGTTCCTGATGACCGGCATCCTCGGCGGCTACACCACCTTCTCCGCCTTCTCACTCGACGCCGCGCTGCTCTACGAACGCGGCGAACTCGCGCTCGCAGCGTTCTACGTGCTCGGCTCGGTCGCGCTATCGATCGCCGGCCTGTTCGCCGGACTGGCCATCGTCCGCCACCTCACATGAACCGCTCCGTCATTCCGGGACGCGGCTCTTGGCGCGAACTATGATGTGCAATTGCACATCAGAGAATCCATCGGGCCGCATAGGCAGGCGGTGAAATGGATTCCGGGCTCGATGCTGTCGCATCGCCCCGGAATGACGAATGGAGGGAGCGCCGCATCGATGCATGGCCATAGCCTGCGCGCGCATGGATGCATGGCCAGCTTCCGTTTGCGTCGCCTTTGTGACGGGACTAAGCAGGATGGAAATTCTCACCCCGCCTTGGCCCCATTGCCTTGTCAGATGCACCGCTAAAGGATCCGCCGCCGGCCGATGACGTCGCGGAGGCCGAGTCGCCGCCCGGCCGTGTGCGCAAGCCGATCGGCTGGTCGATGATCTCAATCCTCGTGCTGGTTCTGGTCTGTGCGGCGCTGGTCTATCGGCGTGACGGCGCCGATGGCGTGATCGAGATCCTCACCCACGACCTCTCGCTGTTCGGCGGCATCCTGCCGCGCGTGCTCGCGGGCTGCCTGCTCGGCGCGTTCATCGCGGAAATTCTGCCGCACGAAAAAGTCTCGCGCTCGCTCGGACCGAAGTCGGGATTGAAAGGCCTTCTGATCGGCACCGCCTTCGGCGCGATCCTGCCGGGCGGTCCCTTCACCGCCTATCCGGTGGCGGCTGCACTGCTGACCGTCGGAGCCGATTTCGGCGCGACGATCGCGATGGTGGTGAGCTGGACCTTGATCGGTTACGGCCGCGCGGTCGCCTGGGAATTGCCGATCATGGGCACCGAGTTCACGCTGTGGCGGATCGTGATCTCGCTGCCGCTGCCGGTGCTCGCCGGCGCTCTCGGCCGCTTCGTCTATGCCCGCGTCTATCCGAACGGCGCGCCGGAATGAGCGCCGCACTCCTGATCGACATCCTGCTGTGGGGCTCGGTCGCCGGCGTCGGCTTCATCGCCTGGCGCCGCGGACGCACGGTGCTGGTGTCGTCGTTGCGCGAAGGTTCGCTCGAATTTGCCAACATCATGCCGCGGATCGCGATCGGCGTGGTCGGGTCGGGCTATATCGCCGCGGTGATCCCGCAAGAGATCATCACCGGCTGGCTCGGGCCGGACAGCGGCTGGCTCGGCGTGCTGACCGCCGTCATCGCGGGCGCGGCGACCCCGGGCGGGCCGGTGGTCGGTTTTTCCATCGGCGCGGTGGCGCTGAAGGCCGGCGGCGGTCCACCCCAGGTGATCGCCTATGTCGTCGCCTGGGCGTTGTTCGCTTTCCAAAGGGTGATCCTGTGGGAAATCCCGTTCATGCCGGCCCGCTTCGTCTGGTTCCGCGCCGCCGTCTCGGTGCCGTTTCCGTTCCTGGCCGCCGCCATCGCGATGGCGATCGGCAAACCGTGAACTTCCAGCAGGTGGACTCGCGTAATGTTATAATGTAACGTTCCACTAAATGGCCCACGCACAGCCCCATACCCACGACCACGTCCATGGACATGCTCACGACCATGTCGCCCACAGCCATGGTCCGGCAATGCCGCATCCGGCGCAGGCCGCGACCTGGTCGATCCTGCGCATGACCGTCGCAGCGCGCCTTGCGGCAGCGCTCGCGGTCTGTGCCGGCCTGTGGGCCTTCGTGCTGCTGGCGATGAGGTAAGCGATGGCGGCACAACTGCAATTCCGCAACGTCACGCTTGGCTATGACCGCCATCCGGCGGTGCATCATTTGAACGGCGAGGTGGCCTCCGGCGCGCTGCTCGCGCTGATCGGCCCGAACGGCGCCGGCAAGTCGACGCTCTTGCGCGGCATCACCGGCATCCTGAAGCCGCTCTCCGGTTCGATCCATCTCGGCGGCCTCGACCACAGGGATATCGCCTATCTGCCGCAGTCGGCCGAGATCGACCGCAGCTTCCCGATCTCGGTGTTCGATTTCGTCGGCACCGGCCTGTGGCGCGGCATCGGCCTGTTCGGCGGCATCGGCAAGGACGCGCGCGAGAAGATCCTTGCTTCGATCGCCGCGGTCGGCCTCAACGGCTTCGAGAACCGGCCGATCGGTACGCTCTCCGGCGGCCAGATGCAGCGCATGCTGTTCGCGCGGGTGCTGCTACAGAATGCGCGATTGATCGTGCTCGACGAGCCCTTCAACGCCATCGACGCCAAGACCACCGCCGACCTGCTGGCGCTGGTCAAGCGCTGGCACGGCGAGGGGCGCACGGTGCTGGCGGCGCTGCACGACCTCGACATGGTGCGCGCCAATTTCCCGGAAACGCTGCTGCTGGCGCGCGGGCCGGTGGCGTGGGGGCCGACCGCCGAGGTGCTGACGCCGGACAACCTCACGGTGGCGATGCGGATGTGCGAAGCCTTCGACGACCGTGCCGCCGCCTGCGTCGTGGACACTTCGCGCGCCGCCTGATGCCATGCTCACCGACGCGCTGATCGCGCCCTTCACCGAGTTCGAGTTCATGCGCCGCGCGCTCGCCGCTGTGGTCGCGCTGTCGCTCGGTGCCGCACCGATCGGCGTATTCCTGATGCTGCGGCGGATGAGCCTGGTCGGCGACGCCATGGCGCATGCGATCCTGCCGGGCGCGGCGATCGGCTTCCTGCTCTCCGGGCTCAACCTGTTCGCGATGACGGTTGGCGGTCTGGTCGCGGGATTTGCGGTGGCACTGCTGGCCGGCCTCGTCGCCCGCAACACCGAGCTGAAGGAGGACGCCTCGCTCGCCACCTTCTATCTGGTCTCGCTGGCGCTCGGCGTCACCATTGTTTCGATCAAGGGCACCAATATCGACCTGCTGCACGTGCTGTTCGGCGACATTCTCGCGATGGACAACCAGACGCTTCTGGTGATCACCTTCAACGCCACCATCACGCTGCTGGTGCTCGCGGTGATCTATCGGCCGCTGGTGATCGAGTGCGTCGATCCGGTGTTCCTGCGCACCGTCAGCCGCGCCGGCGCGCCGGCGCATCTGGCGTTCCTGGCGCTGGTCGTGGTCAACCTCGTCAACGGCTTTCATGCGCTCGGCACGCTGCTCGGCGTCGGGTTGATGATCCTGCCGGCCGGCATCGCCCGGTTCTGGTCGCGCGACATCACCGGCATGATCTGCATCGCGGTCGCAAGCGCGATGCTTTCGGGCTATGCCGGGCTGGTGCTGTCGTTCCAGACGCGGATTCCCTCAGGCCCCGCGATCATCCTGGTCGCGGCCGGGCTCTATCTGGCCTCGCTCCTGTTCGGCAATGTCGGCGGACTGGTCCGCCAGATGTTCCCCGGCCGGCATCTGGAGGCTTAGCGGCGATGCGACGGTGGTTCTGGCTCGCGCTGCTCGCGCTCGTCACGCTTGTCGCTCCGGCACGCGCGCAGGAGCGTCTCAACGTGGTCGCGAGCTTCTCGATCCTCGCCGACCTCGTGCGCAATGTCGGCGGCAACGGCGTCAACGTGGCGATGCTGGTTGGCCCCGAGGGCGATGCCCATGTGTACCGGCCGAACCCGGCGGACGCCAGGAAGGTCGCGGAAGCGAAGCTGCTCTTCATCAACGGGTTCGGCCTGGAAGGCTGGCTGCCGCGGCTGGTGCAATCCGCCGGCGGCAAGGCGACCATCGTCACCGCGACGGACGGGGTCACGCCGCTTAAGCTCGGCTCCGCCCCCGATCCCCATGCCTGGCAGTCCGTCGCCAATGCCAAGATCTATGTCGCCAATATCCGCGACGCGCTTGCGGCCGCCAGCCCTGCGAACGCGACTGCCTTCCGCGCCAATGCGGACAGCTATCTGGCAGAGCTCGACGCGCTGGACAGCGAAGTCCGGCAGGCGGTTGCGACGATCCCGGAAGCGCGCCGCAAGGTGATCTCGACCCACCGCGCCTTCGGCTATTTCGCGGCCGCCTACGGCATCGAGTTCATTGCCCCCGTGGGGGTCTCGACCGAATCCGAGCCCAGCGCCCGCGATATCGCAGGCATCATCACCCAGATCAAAAAAGCGAAAATTCCGGCGGTTTTTCTCGAAAATGTCAGCGATCCCCGCCTGATCCAGCGGATCTCCGAGGAGACCGGGGCCAGGATCGGCGGGACCCTCTATTCGGACAGCCTCACTGCCGAAAAGGGCGAGGCACCCACTTACATTGCGATGGTAAGGCACAATATAAAGGCCCTGACCAGCGCGCTTGGCCACTAGGGCGGGGGCCCTCCCTGCCGGCCCGGGCAGCGCGTTCCAAGTTCCGCCCCCGGAGTTGCCATGCCAGAACCTTCTTCGCAAAAGATCCCTGTGACCGTGCTGACGGGCTATCTCGGCGCCGGCAAGACCACGCTGCTCAACCGCATCCTGTCCGAGAACCACGGCAAGAAATACGCCGTCATCGTCAACGAATTCGGCGAGATCGGCATCGACAACGACCTGATCATCGGGGCCGACGAGGAAGTGTTCGAGATGAACAACGGTTGCATCTGCTGCACCGTTCGCGGCGACCTCGTCCGCATCATGGACGGGCTGATGAAGCGCAAGGGCAAGTTCGACGCCATCATCGTCGAGACCACTGGTTTGGCCGATCCCGCGCCGGTGGCGCAGACCTTCTTCGTCGACGAGGACGTGCAGAAGAACGCCCGGCTCGATGCCGTCGTCACGGTGGCCGACGCCAAATGGCTCAGCGACCGCCTGAAGGACGCGCCCGAGGCCAAGAACCAGATCGCGTTTGCGGACGTCATCGTGCTGAACAAAACCGACCTCGTGTCAAAGCCCGAGCTTGCCGAGGTCGAGGCCCGCATCCGCGGCATCAACCCCTACGCCAAGCTGCATCGGACCGAGCGCTGCAAGGTGGAACTGGCCGACGTGCTGGAGCGCGGCGCCTTCGACCTCGACCGCATTCTCGACATCGAGCCGGATTTCCTGGAAGCCGACGATCACGATCACGATCATGATCATCACCACCATGGCCATGACCATCACCACCATGACCACGGCCACGGCATGAAGCACTACCATGACGAGGAGATGCAGTCGTTGTCGCTGCGCACCGACAAGGCGCTCGACCCCACGAAATTCATGCCGTGGCTGCAGAACCTGGTGGCGACCGAGGGCCAGAAGATCCTGCGCTCCAAGGGCATCCTCGCCTTCGCCGGCGATGACGACCGCTACGTGTTCCAGGGCGTCCACATGATGCTGGAAGGCGACCATCAGCGGAAGTGGAAGGAGGACGAGCCACGCGAGAGCCGGCTGGTCTTCATCGGCCGCGAATTGCCCGAGCAGGCGATCCGCGACGGCTTTGAGCGCTGCATCGTCTCGTGATGAGCGAGTTCGACCCGGGCGAGGTGCCCTCCATCGCTTCGATGACCGACCAGGTACGGCCAGTGCCGCTCGGCATGGCCGTCACATCAGTGCATTTCCTTGGCGACACCGCCCACTTCATCGGCACCGAGGAGAATGTCGCCATCGTCGGCGGGGAGGGCGAAGTCTCGCAGACGACAGTGCATGGCGGCGCAATCCTCTGCTCCGTCTGCGATGGCGAGCGGATCGTCATGGGCGGTGACGACGGCAAGCTGGTCGCCCTCAATGCCAAGGGCGAGGTCTCGACCTTGGCGACCGACCCGAAGCGGCGCTGGATCGATGCCGTGGCGCTGCATTCCGATGGCGCGGTGGCATGGTCGGTGGGCAAGACCGCGTTCGTGCGTCCGGCCAAGGGCGAGGAAAAGTCCTTCGATGCGCCGTCCACCGTCGGCGGCCTTGCCTTTGCGCCAAAGGGCCTCCGGCTCGCAATCGCCCATTATGGCGGCGCGACGCTGTGGTTTCCCAACATGGCGGCGAAGCCGGAATTCCTGGAATGGGCCGGCTCCCATCACGCCGTCACCTTCAGCCCTGACAACAAATTCCTGGTCACCGCGATGCATGAGCCGGCGTTGCATGGCTGGCGGCTTGCCGACAACAGGCACATGCGCATGAGCGGCTATCCCGGCCGGGTGCGTTCGATGTCGTGGAGCGCCGGCGGCAAGGGGCTTGCCACATCAGGCGCCGACACCGTCATCATCTGGCCCTTCGCCTCCAAGGACGGCCCGATGGGCAAGCAGCCGGCGATGCTGGCGCCATTGCAGGCGCGCGTCGCAGTCGTCGCCTGCCACCCGAAGGACGACATCCTGGCCGCCGGCTACAGTGACGGCACCGTACTGATGGTGCGGATGGAGGACGGGGCCGAGATCCTGCTCCGCCAAAACAAGGGCGTGCCAATCTCCGCGCTGGCGTGGAACGCCAAAGGTACGCTATTGGCATTCGCGGACGAAGACGGCGACGGGGGTCTGTTGGCGTTTTAATCACCTGTCGTGTCCAAGCCGTATTGAGGGGCTATGCGGTTTCTGACGACCTTCCAACTCGCTGATCTCTTCGACACGCTGATGAGCCTGACCACAGCCTTCGTGCTGGGCACGCTGATCGGCGCCGAGCGGCAATATCGCCAGCGCACCGCGGGCCTGCGTACCAATGTGCTGGTCGCGGTCGGAGCGGCTGCGTTCGTCGACCTCGCGATGCGCCTGGCGGGCGCAGACGGCGCCGTGCGGGTGATCGCCTATGTCGTGTCGGGCATCGGCTTTCTCGGCGCTGGCGTCATCATGAAGCAGGGCATGGACGTGCGCGGGCTCAACACAGCGGCGACCTTGTGGACGTCTGCGGCGGTCGGCTCCTGTGCCGGCGCCGACATGGAGGCGCAAGCCGCGGCCCTCACCGTGTTCATCCTTGCCGGCAACACGCTGCTGCGGCCCCTGGTGAATGCCATCAACCGCATTCCGCTCGACGAACTGGCGTCGGAGGCGACCTACTATTTCAAGCTCGCAGTCTCCACCGAAGCCTTGCCCCACATGCGCGACCAATTGGTGGAGAAGCTCGAAGCCGCCAGCTACCCGGTAGCCGATATCGAGGTTCAGGAGATCGGTGACAATCTCTTGGAGATCGTGGCGACGTTGGTGAGCACGTCAGTCAACCCCAACGAACTGAATGCCGTGGTGGTCGACCTGCAGCACCAGGCGGGCGTTCGCCACGCCACCTGGGAAGTCAACACAGCCGATTAGGGCCTGGGCTCATAAAGGCGCTGACGTCAACTTTGCGGGACTAGATCATGATCCGATTAGACGGAATCGGATCATGATCTCATCTCTTTGTTTGAGCATGATTTTTTCGGAAAACCGGTTTCCACTTTTCCGGATCATGCTCTAGGCAGAAACGCTTTGCTCAATCGGTACATTGCCGGTTTCGACCCGTTGTGTCCCTTCCCGTTGCGCAAGCCGTCGGCTATTTCAACTCGCGCGCCAGGAACTGCGTGACACGATTGATCGCATCCGCGCGGGCTTCGGGATTTGCCCCTATGGTCGGCGAACTTCCATCCGGCCGTTTCTGGCTGATCATTTGCGTCAGCGGAAGGTTCGGATGGTCGAAGGCGTGATGTGTGTTGGGATAGAAGTGCATGTCAATCGGAGGGCTGCCCTCGTCTTTTGCCCGCGCGACCATGTCCTTGCATGGCCCCGGAGGCGTAGCGCTGTCTGACTCGCCCATCAACAGCAGCATCGGTTGGCGGGGCCGCCAATGCGGGTCCTTGTCCGCGACCGGAGGACAGTTCGGATAAATGGCGATCGCAGCCCGGAAATCCTTTTCCGGCGGCACATCTTTCGGCAACGCGCCATTGGCGATCGTAAACAGCATTGCCATTCCGCCGTATGACTGACCAAAAATAGCGATGCTGCCGGACCGCACATCGGAGCGCGACCTCAAGTAATTCATGGCACCAAACGCGTCCCTTGGCGTCTCCCGATTTGGCAGAATGGGGCGCGAGAAAACCGGCAACAACGCGCAAAGACTGCCGTGTCCGCGAGGTTGAAAGGAGTCGATCAGGAGAACGACATATCCCTTTTGAGAGAGGACTTCGCCCCATGTTCCGTAGAGCGGGCGGACTTCGCCTTTTTCATTTGCTGCGCCGTCGCATCCGTGAACGCTGACGACTGCTGCAAAGGGTCCGGGTCCAGACGGCCTGTAAAGATAGCCATTGATGATCGTGGGCGTTCCACCCGTCAGGTCACTGTCCGTCGAGGGGAATGAGACCTTCTCTTGCGCCCTGGCTGTCGAGATCAATGCGAGAAGGAGACCGAACGCGAGTGCGATGCAATTGAAGAAAGCAATAATATTCGACTTGGAGACCGCCGCCATATTGCGCTCCATGGTTTTGCTAATCAGCTATTCAAAAAGCATTGTCGCTCCATCGACCTTCAATCGGGTCGTACCTCCGGGCATTGCGCCGGGTGCTCAACCTATAGTATTTCATAGACTTGAGGAAGGGGTATTGCCGAGAGTGTCTCAGCTGCTCGCAGGCGCGCGACGCGGCTCGATCCACATCCAGCCAGTGACGCCGGCAAGTGCGGCGCAACCCGCGGGCACCAGCATGATCGCGTGTAGCGCGCGCTCGAATGCGGCGATTGCTTCCGCACCAGCGCTCGCCTGTCCGGACATCACGGCATTGAGGGCCTCGTTGGCTTGCGCAGGCGTCGTCCCGGCAAGATGATACAAAAAGTCTGCAAAGAACGCTGCCCCGAGCGCTGCAACTGCGAGCAGGCCACCGACTCGAGCGACCGCGTTGTTGACGCCCGAAGCAATGCCGGCATGAGCTTTGCCGGCGGCCCCCATCACGGTCGACGTCAGCGGCGGAACCGTAATTGCCATCCCCGCGCCGAGCAGGACCATCGATGGAAACACGCTGATCCAGTAAGGCTGCCCGAAATCGACAAAAGCCAGCATCGCCAATCCGCAGGCCGCGACGATCGGTCCGACGGTGAGCAGCAGCCGCGGCCCCAGACGGTCAGCAACGGTCCCGGCGAATGATGCCCCGAATCCCATGATCAGTGCTAAAGGCAGCAGCGCCGCGCCGGCTTGTGTCGCGGAGTAGCCACCGAGGCGGATCAGGCCGAACGGCAGATAATACAGCGCACCTCCGAGCGCGAAGTAGAGCAACAGCGTCAAGGCATTAGTTGCCGAGAAATCGCGCGATCGATAGAGCGACAACGGCATCATCGCCCGCTCATGGAGGCGCGCTTCGATCACGACGAACGACACCAGCAAAACGGCTCCCACGCCCAGGGCGGCCAGCACTGTCTTGTCGCGAAATCCCGATGCCGGAATGGCACTCAGAGACCACGTAATCGCGGCAAGGCCGATCGCGACTGAGGCGGCGCCATTCCAGTCGAGTTGCTTCGCCCGCGGATCGTTGCTTTCGCAGCCGAAGCGAAGCGCAAGTCCAGCCGCGGCGATGGCGAGCGGGACATTGAGGAGGAAGATCGCCCGCCACGATACCTGATCGACCAGCCAGCCGCCCAGCAACGGACCTGCCGCCATCATCAATGCAGCTGCGCCCGCCCATATCCCGATCGCCCGGCTCCGCTCGTCCTCGCTGAAGGTCGCCCCCAACATGGCCAGACTGGCCGGTGTCAGCAGAGCGGCGCCAAAACCTTGAACCGCACGGCTGACGATAAGCACCGTAATGTTCGGTGAGAGTCCGCAAGCGATGGAAGCGGCGGTGAAGACCACGATGCCCAGGACAAACATCCGACGTCGGCCGTAAAGATCGGCAGCCGAACCACCGATCAGCACGAGCGCACCGAGCAGCAGCAGGTAGGCGTTGACGATCCATTGTGTCGCTGCCGCATCCGCATGCAGCGCCTGCTGGATTGCGGGCAGCGCGATGTTCACCACCGAGCCGTCGAGGAGGGCCATGCTGGACCCAATGACCGTCGCCGCCAATGTCAGCCACTTGCGTCTCTGCGACAGGACTGCGTCAAAAGCCGGTGTCGCCTCGATGACCCCGGCGTCGCACGGCGGCCGTGTGAATCCAATCATTGGATGCCCGAGAAGGACGATTGTCGCCAGTCAGCGTGCACCCGACGTATACCGTTGGCAACCTGGTGGACAAGCTCAAGGCTGCCAGCTACCGGACTGCTGATATTGAGGTCCAGGAGATGCGGGACCTGAGCGATTCCAGTCGGCTCCTCGGGCACTCGCGCTACGCTTGCATTGTCACACACGACGTCTTGCTGGCGATGCGCCGAGGTGCAATAGATCGGCCGCACGCGAAGCAGCTGGGGCGCGGGTCCGTGGTAATTAAATACCTTAAGTTGCGTGGACTTGATCGAGCGTACACACCGTTTCGACAGCGGACCGTGCTCGAGCATAACAAAATGACGCAGAAGGTCTTGTCGGGCTGAATAAGCGGGACGAGCCTCCCGTGCCCACGCTCGAGCTGCTGACACCCGATCGGCACGCGACATTACAAATGTTCGACGGCGAGCCCGACTACCCAACGCTCCGCGACATTGTCGCGAAATACGTTGCAAACGAACAAGACCTTGCAAGCAAGCCTCCTATGGGCCGCGCTTGGAACCACATCCGCTGCCTGACGGAAAGCAAATAGCTCGTGCGGGGCGCGATGACCGGCGGATGGAAGATCAGCGATTTTGCCGCGATGATCGCGGTGTTGGGCGTCGTCGCACTGGTCGGACTGTCGGACAACGAGCGGACGATCCGTCGCAATCTCGATGCGGGCTATGCCACCAGCGCCATGATCACCGGCGCCCACGAACAGCGCCGTTTTCCATTGACGTTCGACGGTCTGCGCCCCCGCCTCCTCGACCAGGTCCATTCGCTCGATCTCACGTGGCGCGGACCCGATGGGACCGAGCGCACGCGCCAGAAGGTGCCGGTCAGCGACCAATACCTCGCGCCACTGATGGTCGGCGACAAGGTTCGCCTCGTGCGGGTGCCGATCAAGGTCGTGGACGAGCAGGAAGCCGTGCCGACCATCGTGCCGGACGCGGACGCGCGTCTGAACTACATGAATGGCTTCGCGACCTGGGTCCGCTACGGGGCCGCGATCGCCGCTTTCATTTTCGTCGTCAGTTTCGGCACCCGATGGTGGCAGCGTAACCGAGGCGTCCTTGCCGGCGCCGGGCCCGGACTGGAGCCGACAGCATGGCACATTCCTCCCCGGCTCACGATCCTGACGGTCGTTTGCCTGGGGATGGCCGGGATGATGGGATATTTTTCGCTCAGGGATGGCTGGGCAACGGCGGCCATACGCGCGCACGGCAGTGACACGACCGCGGCCATCACCGGCCTCCACGCCACGGTGGGCCGCGACCGCACGATCTCCTATACAATCGACCTCGCGTGGCGAGACGGATCGGGAGCCGAACGCCATTTCGGGCCAACCCATATCAGCGATGCGTACGCGCAGCGGATCTCCGCCGGCGGCGTCCTCACCGCCCGGCAGACAGCGATCCGCTATCTCGAAGAAGACCCGTCGGCGCGCCCGTTGATCGTGGCGGACGCAGACGAGCGAACCAAGCAGGACGGAATCGGGCAGGCGATGACGGCGGTGCTCGCTGTCGCCGGCATCGCTCTTGCCGCAATCACGGTGTGGCGAAGCCGGCGAGCGTGAACGGTCCTCGCCGATTGAAGTATCGTAGCCCAGGTGGAGCGCCAGCGTAACCCGGGGGTCCGCTCACTCATGCTGATACCCATATCCCGGGTCTACGGAGCGAGGCGGTCCCTGCCCACGAAAAACGTTTCGAGAGTCAGAAAGCGAACCGAAGTCTCGGCGCTGGTCGACCATAGTTCGATAGATGTCGGCACGGCGCGGCAACCCCGTCCGGTCCTACCATCTGGGAAATCCTTCCCGGCTCGTTCGCGGCACGCACGCTTCGAGAGAGCCGGGATGCGTATCGAACTGCCGTTGGTTCCAGTCTCGCTCGAAAGGATTACAACCCGTGAATAATGCGAATTCGAATGAAATGAACGCCAATCCGAATGCCGGTGATGATGCGAAGCGCGGATTCAACATGCCGCTGTTCGCGATGCCGGAAGTGTATCACAGCATCGCCGAGCAAGGCATGGCGCGGGCAAAGGAGAATTGCGAAAGGATGAAGGCGGCTTCTGGCGAGATCGCCGACATCCTCAAGGAAGCCTGTTCGACCAACGCGAAAGGCGCCGCCGACTACGCGGCCAAGCTGATCGAGATCTCGGGCACGAACACCAGCTCCGCTCTCGAATTTCTCACGCATCTGATGGGGACGAAGTCGCTGCCGGAGATCATCCAGCTATCGGCCACGCATGGCCGCAAGAATTTTGAGGTCACCTCCGCTCAGAACAAGGAACTGTGGGAGCTCACTCAGGAAGTGGCGAAGGAGACTGCCGAGCCTATCAGGAAGAGTCTTGCCAGGGTGCTGCGGACAGGTCCCTAGATATTCTCTTAAGCGCCACGGAAAATCGGCTGGACGAAAAGCGCCTCCCGCGAGAAGAGGCGAAGTCCAGCCGATGGCCCGCGGAATGCTGCCGATGCAGCAACTCGGGACATTGAGGGAGGACCAAGATGGGTATCGTCATGATCAAATGCCCGCAGACGGGACGCGCAATCCCGACGGGCATGAAAGCCGATCGCGAGAAGTTTCGATGCAGTACGGTGTTCTTCGCGCGCAGCTATTGCGCGATCTGCCAGACCAGCCATGAATGGTTTGCCAAGGAAGCGTGGGTCTACGAGTCGGACGAGGGAGCGAGGAGGGTGTGCTGAGCTAGCATGCCATAGCTAACCGTTCTTCAACGGTGCCTTGCACGGTGAGCGGTCCCTCCGTGGGGGCGCGCGCGGTGCTGCACTCCATTCTCGGCGGTCGGCAGCGGGGTGGGCGTGCGAGGCCTCTCATGCGCAGGCCAAGAGTGACGGTGCGGCGTCATCTCGTGCGTCGAAACAATACGGTCGATCCTGCTGCGCATGAGTTCGTAGCACTCGCATGCCGCTGCTTCGAGCCGCGGCCTGTCGATTTCGATCGAGCTTCGCCGATTGGAGCGGATTGCTCCCGTCGCGCGGAGCTTGGATACGACATGGGTCACCGTCGTTCGTCGCACGCCCAGCAACTCCGAAAGCGTCTCCTGCGTCAGCGGCAGCATGTCGCTTTCGGTCCGGTCGTGGATGTGCAGCAGCCAATGAGCCAACCGGGCTTCGACTGAGTGCAACGCATTGCAAGCCGCAACATGCTGGAGTTGCACGATCAGGGCCCTGTTGAGCCTATTGACGGCGGCCTTGAGGGCGTGGCTGTGCTCGAGCGCCGCATGGAAGCGTGCCGGAGAGAGCTGCAAAGCCGTTCCGGCGACGCGAACCACCATCGTCATCGGCGAGCGCGCCGGTCCGAGCGCCGAAAGGATGCCTACCGCGCCCTCTCTGCCGACGATCGCGGTGGCGACCGTTTGTCCGTTCGGCATGTCCATAATGTGTGCGACGAGTCCGCTGGAAGGGAAATAGATCTGCTCAATCAGATCGCCCGATCGCGCCAGGACGGCGTCGCGTTTGAGCGTCACTTTCCGGAAATGGGGCGCAAGCAAATCCAGGTCCGCTTGCGGCAGCGCGGCCAGAAGTCGATTTTCAATCCTGGTCTCATGCTCCATCGCGGGAAAGCTCCTTCCCAGAGACGGAGTGCAGTTAGTGCCGGGGACGCACACGCACTAAGCCACCACGCCGGACCACTAAAAACGCCGCGCGAAGAAAGTTCCAAATGGGGCCTGCAGCGCCAGGGGCGCGTGCGCCACGCCGGCTGGGAGGTCAATACCCCGGATTATGGCGTGGGCCGTCACCGCTTCTCCGGCGCGACCTTGTAGCCGACGATACGCGTGTTCCAGACGCAGGGGGTGGCATCGTTGGCCCATTGCTGTGTCGCCCACAATGTCTTGCGGTCCACGGGGTCGAGCGCGGTCAGGATGCCGACCGAATTCCCCATCGGGCTCACGTTCCTCTCATTCGGGCAGGTGTAGGGATGCGCGCCCGCGACGATCGTCGTCGGGCCGGTGAACGTGTTGGCCGGATCGTCCTGTCGGCGGGTCCAGAGCAGCACCGACAGGTTTGTGCGCGCGCTTGAGGACGTGCCGACGATGCCTAGGTTCCCCGTATCATCCGCGCCAATCGTGCCAAACTCCAGGTGATTGTCAGGGCTGGCAATCTTCGCCGTCTGGCCGACCACGCAGGCGGTCGGCTGCGAGCAATCGAGGTCCATCCAGATCAGCAAATTGTTGGCATCAGCGCCCTGCGCCCCGCAGGACTCAGTGCATGGTCCAGTGCCGAGGACGCCGTACAAGTGCGAGCCGTGCTGGACGACATTCATCAGGCGGTGGCTGGTTGCGGCGCGAAGCGTGACGTCGCTGCCGGCCTGCGGGATCGACATGGTCTGGCCGCAGCACGGTGTGTTGTAGAGCCACTTGTTCTCCTTCGAGCCGATATCGGTCTTGATCACCTGCTGAGCGCCGCCGGCATTGTAGGTGCCGGTGGCGCCATTCCAGGTGAACGTGTTCACGATCCAGTGGAACGAGAAATTGGTGGAGCGCTGGCAGGAGTATTGCGCCGCGTGGTCGCAGCTCTTGTTGGCAAAGAACGCCGGAGCCGATGCGGCTTTTGATCGATCGTGGTCAACCGCAGGGACGATGTCGAGCGGCAGGTTGTGGCCGCGGTTGATATGGGGTGGCGCTGTGCCTTGCGCGATCGCCTTGACCTCTACCGGCGGCACGGCAAAGCAGTCGTAGGACACGCCCGGCACCGTGTTCGGATTGTCGTCGCCGGCGTGCCCGCCGCAGATGTACACGCCGTTCTTGTCGTAGCCCAGCTTGATGCCGGGATTGCGGTCGAGGCATGGGCCGCCCTGCAGGCAGGACAGGTAGGTTCCACCCCACGAGTCCGTCGCGTCGGCGCTGGCGCTCACAAGCGTGCAGTCGTTGGCGCAGGTCACGGTGATGATCCAGCGCTCGATGAACTCGTTGTAGACGATATGCGGCTCGAACGGCCCGCCGCCTTTGGCCGGGTTCGGGTCGAGCCCGGCACTGCGGATCAGTGCGGCCAGCGGCGTGGATTTCAGGAGCTTGCCCGCAGTGTCGTACACGTTGACGTTCTGCCACGTGACCTGCACGACCTGCTTGCCGCTCGCCGCAACGTCCATCTCCGCCCGATCACAATGGATCGGCCCTCCGTTCGACTTGCACACCGCCTGACCCGGTCCGCGGTCGCCCTCGAACGAGTTGACGGTCTGCGCTCTCGCTGCTCCGCAAGGAGACAGCATGGGCAGGATGATCAGCAGAGCACCAAGGGCAAGCTGCTTTCCGGTTCGTCGGTTAGACATGGTTTGGCTCCGCGGGTCAGGCCGTCTCTCGAGCTCGCGCCAGGGACGGCGCGAGCGTTTCGTTTCAGCCATTGCTAGAAGTTGAAGGTTGTAGAGACCAGATAGGTTCTGGGCGCGCCGAGATAGACGTATCTGTTGGTGTTGGCGCCCTGCCAGTAGTTCTTGTCGAACAGGTTCTCGACCTGGAAGCGCACCACCACCGGCTTGTTATTCCACGGCGCCGTAAAGGTGTAGCGCGCACCGGCGTCGTAGCGTGTCCAGTCCGAGACCAGGAGCGTATTGGCCTGATCAGCGAAGAAGCTGCCGGTATAGATCGCGCGTCCCGTCAGCGTCAGGCCGCGCAGGAACGGCACATCCCACTCGCCGCCGAGATTGAGCTGTGTGTCGGGCACGCTGAAAGTCCGGTAGCCGTCAAACTGCCCGCGCTCGGTCTTGTCCTGACGCGCATCGATGAACATCACGCCACCCAGCAGCCGCACGCCTGGCGTGACCTCACCGAAGACATTCAGCTCGACGCCGCGGTTGCGGCTCTCGCCGGATTGCGTCAGCGTATTGGTGACGAAATCGACGAGCTGCAGCGGCCGGTTAATGTCGAAGGCGCTGACGGTCGTGGTGATCCGGCCCCAATCGACCTTGGCGCCGACCTCATACTGCCGGGTCCGATAGGGTGGCAGCACCTGACCGGCATTGGCATACTGAGCGCCGACCACGGTGCCGGCCTCGAGCCCTTCGATGTAGTTGGCATAGATGGAGACGTTCTCCAGCGGCTTGATCACCACCGCATAGGCCGGCGTCGTTGCCGAGGTGTCGTAGCCGGAAGTCTGCAGCCCGGTCGTCGCACTGAACGACCGGCTCTCGACATATTGCTGGCGTACGCCAGCGGTGAACTGGACGCGACCGTTCGCCACCGACATGGTGTCGGCGATGCCGAAGCTCGACAGATGCGTATCCGAGATTTTTGGCGGTGCTCCAACCGAGATCAGCGGCGTTGGGCTCGGACGCGGGCTATAGAGATTGGACGTGAAGGCCGTGCCCGTCGTGTTGATGATCCCGACCTCGCCTTCGGATCCCGTCGCGTTGAAATTGATCGCGTGGTGGATTGGCCCGGTATCCACCGAGGCACGGAAGCCCGCCTGCACCGCCGCCTGGTCGCGGGTCTGGCTGTTCAGTCGCGGCGAACCGTCGAAATTGCCGTTGAGGTTGGTGAGCCTGATATCCGAGTAAAGATACCTGGTGTCGCCCTGTACCACGCCAGCCTGGGCGTAGGCCGTCAGGTTTTCGGTGATGTCGACCTCACCCTGCACGAGGCCGAACTTGCCTTCGCCGTTCCAATAGCCCCAGCTTGGCATGAAGCTCGCCCGTGCATCCGGCGGGACCGGCACGCCGGTCAGCGCCGGACCAAGCACCACGTAGCGCGTCATGGCGTCGATGTTATTCTTCTCGTAACCGACATCCGCGGACAGACGGACGCGCTCGCCGCGGTAGTCGAGGCCGAGCGCTGCGGTCCCAAGCTCCTGGCTCTGGTTGGCGATTTCGGTATCGCCATTGCGATAGCTGCCGTTGAATCGAACGCCGAATTCGTTGGCCTCGCCGAACCGGCGACCGACATCGAAATGCGTGCCGAACTGCGAGCGTGACGCATAGGTGTTGGTTAGCTGCGCGATCGGGTCGTCGCCGGCACGCTTGGTGACGAGATTGATGCTGCCGCCGACGCCACCGTCCGGCGGCATGCCGTTGAGCAGCGCGCCCGGTCCCTTCAGCACCTCGACGCGTTCGATCGCCGCCAGCGACGAGAACGAGAAACCCGATGCGATGCCGTACAATCCGTTGATGCCGTAGGCCGAACTCGGCACGTTGAAGCCGCGGATGGACACGAAGTCGAAGCCGTAGGCGCGCGGCGCGTAGGAGCGGATCGACGGCTCGTTGGCGAGCACGTCATCGAGCTTTCGCGCCTGCTGATCCTGGATCGTCTGCGCGGTGTAGCTCGTCTGGTTGAACGGCGTGTCCATCACGTTGCGATTGCCGAGCATGCCGACCTGGCTGCCCGAAGCCACCTGCCCGCCCGCATAGGACGGCGGCAGGCTGCCGATCATCCCGGTTGGCGGTGTCGTCCGCGCACGAGGCTCGACGGGGCGCGGAGCTGCACGCGGCGCAGTTGCGGCATTTTGGCGCGGTGCGACACGACGCGCCGCGCGCGGCGTTGGCGCATGCACCTGCACGGCCGGCAGCTCGTGCGACGTCTGCGCCACGGCTGCGTCTCCGCCATCAATCAGCAACGCAAGCGTGCTTGCTGCAGCCAGAAGGGTTTTCTTGTGAAGTGTAGTCCCGCACGTCATGAGATCAGTCGCCCCAAAATCCCCAGCCGACTTCTGTCGGCTACCGAGATCGCGACCTACAGGAGGTCGTGGTGCGGTCACAATGCGGCGGGCTTAGATTCCATCTAGTTTTTCACGCAGATTGAGAAGTGAAACACCGCATACAACTCCGCGCACGGCGCGATTTGACAACAGTGATTGCGTCCGACCTTCGACTTTCATTCGTCCCTTGATATCTGCCGTCATCCACGAGAATTGAACTAAACAACATCGCTTCCATACCTGCAGGCGCCCGTCGGGACGCAACTTTTTCCTAAAGCCGTCGCCGCCGTCGTTGCTCGGTCATGGTCTCTGAGACAGAATTGGCCAGCCGAAATTTGCGTGAATCGCTGCAAATCAGAAACTTATGACCAAGCCCGCGAGCAACGCCCCTATCGCCGAAATCTTCCATGCCTACTGGAAATCCGACTGGCGGGCGCTGTCGCTGGTGGCGGCGATCGTTTTCCTGTCGAGCGCGAGCGGCATCGCTGCGCCGTACCTGTTCTCCCGCCTTGTGGACCGGCTGACCAAGGAGACGGTCGTCTCGGACCTTCTATGGGCGTTCCTGCTCTACGCGCGCTGGTGGGAGTAGCCTCGGCGCTGCAGCGCGCGGTGCAACACCTGTCGGTGATGACGGCCGAAAACCTCGGATTCATCGTGAGCACGCGGTTCTTCGAACGCATCTTGAGGAAAAGATCCGACTTCTTCGTCGAGCACAATCCGGCCGAGATCCAGACGGCCGGCGCCCAGGGGCGCGGTGCGCTGACGACGATCATGCACATCGCGCTGATCGTGTTCATCCCGGGCGCGACGCAGATCGCGCTCACGCTCGTCACCCTCGGCGCTCTCTTGAGTATCGAGGTCGTGGCGATCGTTGCCGCTTACGGCGCCGCCATGATCACGATGACATTCGTCTCGACGCGTCGATCACAGGCCCTTCTCGACGCAGCCGTCTCGGCTGCGCAGGAAAATGCTCGATTCGTCGGCAACGCGATGAACGCGATGGAGACGTTGCGTCATCTCGGCAGTCATGCGTGGATGAGCAGTCGCTTCACCGAGAAGGCTCGCGCGGTAAAGGATAGCTGGCGGGCTTACACATTCCGTCGCGCCGGCTCGTCGGCCCTGTTGGGCCTGGGTCTCTCGATCCAATTCTCCGTCAATTTCCTGCTGCTGCTGCCCCGCTATCAGGCCGGAGCGACGACGGTCGGCGATATAGTGCTGTTCAACGCCCTGTTGCTCCAGCTCAACCTGCCTTTCGAGATGATCGCCCAGACGATGGATAGTTTCGCGCGTTCCCGAGCGCAACTCATCCCGCTCGCTGACATGTGGCGGGCTCCCGAAGAGAGCGAATCTTTGCATGCGCAGAGCTTCGTCCCCCGAGAGGGACGGATCATCTTCGACGATACCAGGTACGACTACGGCAACGGTCGTGGGGTCGATGGGATCAGCTTTACGGCGGGCCGCGGCTCCATCACGTTTATCGTAGGCGAGACCGGCTCCGGAAAGTCGACCATCTTCAAGCTCGCGCTGAAATCCATCGAGCCGCATTCAGGTCGCATTCTCGTCGACGACATCGATCTCCTGCGCATCGCGCGTGCTGACTGGTACCGTGCCATAGCGGTCGTGCCTCAGGACGTGGTGCTGCTCAACGAAAGCCTTGCAGACAATATCGTTCTGGGCCGCACACGAGATGAGGCCCGGCTTCGTGACGTCTCGGAAAAGGCGGCTATCCTGTCTTTCATCGATGCGCTCCCGGAAGGCTTCGAGACCAAGGTCGGCGAACGCGGCCTGAAGCTGTCGGGCGGAGAGCGCCAGCGCATCGCGATCGCCCGCGCTTTGTATGGCAACCCGACCGTTCTTTTCCTCGACGAGGCGAGTTCTGCGCTCGATGACGCGACCGAGCGGGACATCATGAACCACGTTCGTACCCTCGTTCGCGATGTCACGGTGCTGGCCATCACGCACCGAAGATCCGTCCTTGGCGCCGCGGATAATGTCGTGGACTTAAGCGATCCCGGCCGATCCCGCGCCCCAGCGATTCCCGCATTGGCGGCGCTACCAAAGGAATAGCACCGTAGCCCGGGTGGAGCGGAACGCGTAACCCGGGGCCGTTCGCAAACGCCGGTACAGATTTCCCGGGTTACGCGTTCCGCTCCACCCGGGCTACAAGCTACAGGCCGTAAGTCGCCACGACTCCAGCCGCCCCGCGCGCGGAACCAGGCCTCGCCGGGATCGTTGACTCCGCGGACAATGACGCGGGTAGAACGAGATGACGACCGACAGGCAGCGCAGATACAGGAAGGATCTTCTGATCGCATCCGCCCTGTTTGTGGGCGGACTTGTGATTTCGACCGCTTCGCTGGTCGAGATTGCCGCGCGCCAATCCGAGGAGGTGGCTCAGGCAACGCCGCCAGTGCAGTCGTCCCCGCCCGAGCCGCAGACGAAGCCAGCCGAATCAAAGCCCGGCGGCGAGCGGCCGACCACGCCGGCGCCCGAACCCGCGCGTCCCGACCCGGAGGCGCAGAAGGCCGGCGCGCAGCCCGCGCTGCCACCCGCGCCCGCGGAAAAGACCGCGCCGCCGGTCCAGAAAAAGTGATGTCCTCTCATCCCCAGGGACCAGCCTGAACGGACCCTGCCGAATTTACAGTCTCGCCTGCGTCCCTCTGCCGCCGCATAATCCTGGTCGCCAGCGACACGCCAACAACCTTTGGGGCCAGCAGATGAAGATCGACGATGTCAGGCGAAGTGCCTATTCGATGCCGCTCACCAGCCCCGCGTTTCCGCCGGGGCCCTATCGCTTCTTCAACCGCGAATATTTCGTCATCACTTACAGGACCGATCCCGAAGCGCTCGCCGCCGTGGTGCCCGAGCCGCTCGAGGTCGCCGAGCCCGTGGTGAAATACGAGTTCATCCGGATGCCCGACTCCACCGGCTTCGGCGACTACACCGAGACCGGTCAGGTGATCCCCGTTCGCCTGAAAGGGGAGGAAGGGGCTTACACCCACGCGATGTATCTGGACGACGAAGGGCCGATCGCCGGCGGCCGCGAGCTCTGGGGATTTCCGAAGAAACTGGCGAGGCCGAAGATCGAGGTCGAGAGCGACGTGCTGGTCGGCACGCTGCATTACGGCTCGGTGCTCTGCGCCTCCGGTACCATGGGCTATAAGCACCGCCCCGTCGATCATGACGCCGTGCTGAAGAGCATGAAGGCGCCGAACTTCATCCTGAAGATCATCCCGCATGTCGACGGCAGCCCGCGCATTTGCGAACTCGTGCGCTTCCACCTCGAAGACATCACGCTGAAGGAAGCCTGGACCGGCCCTGCCGCCCTCGGCCTGTTTCCGCACGCGCTTTGCGATGTCGCGCGACTGCCGGTGCGCGAGGTCGTCTCCGCCCTGCATTTCAAGGCGGACCTGACGCTGGGGCTCGGGACGGTGGCGTTCGATTACATGGCGAAGTGACGAAGGCGGCGGCGCGAGACTCCCGATCTCGTCATGGCCGGGCTTGACCCGGCATCCACGTCTTGACCAACCGAGGCAGAGTGTGAATGCGCGGCGCGAGGCCGCGCATGACCGTCCGAGCCGCAGCGCCAGCCCGGCATGCGTCACGGATCACCGATCAGGTGGCGCTATCCACGGGCGGCTGCGCTGTGGCTTTAACCGCCGAAGATTGGGAGAGCGACAAGAGTGCTATCAGTGCCGAAAGACTCAGTCCGGCCGATACGATCACTATCGATCGGCCTAGGGTATCTATAAGCAGTCCGAACCCAAGGGGCGCGAACGCTTGGCAAATGCGGGATGGTGCGCCGATCAAGCCAAGCCGATAGGCGTAGTTCTCCGGTCCGAAAATCGCCAACGGGAGCGTTCCCCGTGCGATGGTCAGGATACCATTGCCGACCCCATGTAGCAGAGCGAAAGCGGCGGCCGCACCACCGCCGAAAATGCCGATTGCGCACGCTCCGATGGGATGAGTGATACAGGCAAGTCGTGTCGAGACGAGCGGGTGAAAACGATTAAGAAGGCTTGCTTCTATCATACGGGCTGCGACTTGGGCGGGTCCGATCATCATGCCAGCGAACACCGCCTGCGCTGGCGTCGCACCGAATGCTTCGACGATCCGTGGCAGATGCGCGGCCATCGCCGATGTCACCGTCCAAGCGGCCGCGAACGCGAATGAGAGCAGGACCATGGTTCGGTCGATCGGAATATGCGGCTTCGTCACGGGTCCTTCTGAGCGGACCGGTTTTGCCGCGCTGGGCAGCGCGAGATTGAGGGGTAGACCGATAACGACGTGCGCGATCGCCCAAGCGTAGCAGGTTTCCCGCCAACCGATCGTCTCGAGCCCGAACGAACTCAGTGGCCAGCCGACGGTACTGGCAAAGCCGGCAATCAGCGTGATGCCGGTGATCGAGGCGCGTGCGTCGCTGCCGTAGATGCGTCCCAACGCTCCAAACGCCGCATCGTAGAGTCCGACGCCCATGCCGATGCCGAGCAGGAGCCACGCCGCCGACATCGCCCACACAGAAGCCGATGCGCCAAGCAACGCGAGCCCGGCTGCAAGAACCACATTCGAGATACAGAGGACCTGCCTCCCTCCGACGCGGTCGATCTGGCGGCCGACGCGTGGACCCAGTAATCCGGAGATGACAAGGGACGCCGAGAAGGCCGCGAAGAACCAGTTGGTCGAAATTCCGAGATCGCGGGCGATCGGATCTGCCAGGATCGCCGGCAGATAATAGCTCGATCCCCAGGCCAGCGTTTGGGCGGTCCCAAGCGCGGCGACCACTCGCAAGCGTTGTCTGTCCACTCCCGCGTCCTCAGGAGCAGCCGCATCCGGACTTGCTGGCGGCCTTCGCCACGGCATCGTCGGAGCAGCAGGCGTCGATGCCGGCCGGTGCCGGCCCGCCGCAGCAGCCGGATGCAGCGATCCCGCCCTCAACGCCACCGCGCGTGCAGACGCCGGTTTCGGGGAGTTCGAGTTCGACGCGCTCGGCGGCTTCTTTGTCGCCAGCGATATCGGCGGCGATCGAGCGCACCTGTTCGTAGCCGGTGATCATCAGGAAGGTTGGCGCCCGACCGTAGGATTTCATGCCGGCGAAGTAGAAGCCCGCATCGTCCTGCTGCAGTTCGCGCGCGCCGTGCTGGCGCACGGTGCCGCAGGAGTGCTCGTTGGGATCGATCAGCGGTGCGAGCGCGACCGGCGCCTCGATCGCGGCATCGAGCCGGAGCCGAATCTCGCTGAGGAAGGAGTGGTCCGGACGGAAGCCGGTTGCGATGACCAGCTCGTCGGCGACGACGCTGCGTCCACAGCAGGCTGACGAAGTCGCGATCCGAAGCCGGCCGTCGATCGGCGAGATCGCCGAGACGGAAAATTCGGCCTCAACCTGTACCTGGCCTGATGCGACCAGCGAGGCGAAGTGGGTGCCGAGTTCGCCACGCGCCTCCAGCTTGTCGTTCGCGCCGCCTCCGAAGGCTTTGGCAGGATCATTGCCGCGGAGCAGCCAGATCGGGCGGGTGCCCGGCACCTGACGGGCCAGCGTCGCCAGGTCGGTCAGGGTACCGATCGCCGAATGTCCCGCGCCAAGTACGGCGACGGCTTTGCCAGCGTAGCGGTCGCGGTCTTTGCCGAGCACGTCCGGTATGCCGTAGGCGATCTTCGCTTGGGCCTCTCGTTCGCCGATCGCCGGAAGGCCGTTGGCGCCGGCGGGATTCGGCGAGAACGACGTTCCGGATGCGTCGATGACGGCATCGGCGCGGAGGGCCTCAGGCCCCTTGCCGTTCTGGTAGCGTATCTCAAAGGGTGCAGCCTCTCGGCCCTTCGTCCTCGCCTTGTCAAAGCCGGCACGGGCAATGGCGGTGACGCGGCTCGATGTGCGGATAGTGTCCTTCAGGTGCGTGCGCGTCGCGAGCGGTACAAGATACTGGGCCAGGAGTTCGCCGCCGGTCGGATAGACCTGTGGGTCCGGCGAATTCCAGCCTGTTGGCGCGAGCAACCGTGCGGCGGCCCGGTCGACGTTGTATTCCCAAGGTGAAAAGAGCTGGACGTGTTGCCATTGACGGACCGCATGTCCGGCTTCTGGTCCGGACTCGAGCACGACGGGCGTCATGCCGCGCTCTAACACGTGCGCGGCCGCAGCAAGGCCGACGGGGCCGGCTCCTATGATCGCGACCGTCTTTCCTGCGCTCATTTCCAGCTCCTATCCTTCTAGAATTATCGAATGAGTTGGCAAAAAAAATCAGGCCGCTGTCTGCGCTTTCTCGCATTGGGTCTCGTCGAGGCAGCACTCGGCAACGAGGAAATCCACCAAACCCTGCATGGTGTCGTATTCGGCGTGGCAAACCAGCATCGTGCTCTCGCGCACCTGCGAGATCAGACCGACGGAGACGAGCGTCTTGATATGGTGCGACAGTGTCGAGGCCGGAACCTTGAGCCGCTCCTGCAGGCGCCCGACCGGCATGCCTGCACGTCCGGCGCGGACCAGCGCGCGATAGATTTTCAACCTGGTCGGGTTGCCTAGCGCTTCGAGGCGGGTTGCTGCATCATCGATCTTCACGAAGTGCAGGATGAGCGCGGACAGTGTATTTGTCAAACTGTATTTCTAGAATGTTGGAAATAGTGCCGGTCCACCGGTCTCCTTGCGCGCGGATTTTTTGAGTTGACTCCATCCGACATTTCCATAAGTCTGGATATATGGAAACTGAAAAAGCAGTCTTGGCCCTCGCGGCCCTCTCACAAGCGACCCGCCTTGAGGCCTTCCGGACGTTAGTCAGCCACGAACCTGACGGCCTTGCGGCTGGCGATCTTGCCCGTCTGCTCGAAGTTCCGCCGAACACGCTGTCGGCGCATCTGTCGATTTTAACCCGCGCGCGGCTTGTGACATCCGAACGGCATAGTCGCTCGATCGTCTATCGCGCCAATCTGGCTGAATTCCGGGACGTCGCCGTGTTCCTGCTCCGGGATTGCTGCGACGGACGACCGGAGGTCTGCACGCCGGTCGTCGAAAGTCTGCAGTCCTGTTGTTCTCCGAAGCGAAAGGAGCGAACCCGTGGCTGACAACCTCTACAACGTCCTGTTCCTCTGCACCGGTAACTCGGCGCGCTTGGGCGCGAAGCAGCCAACGCCGAGGGACGGCTGATGGAGGCCTTCGACCTTTCGCGACGCTTGGCGGCCGAGGCATTGGGCACCGGAATTCTCGTCGCCACCGTGGTCGGGTCCGGCATCATGGCCGAGACCCTGACCAAAGATGTCGCTCTCGCGCTTCTCTGCAATACGCTGCCGACTGGCGCAATCCTGGTTGTGCTGGTCAGCGTGCTCGGACCGATCTCCGGAGCGCATTTCAATCCAGCCGTAACGCTCGTCTTCACCGGCAAACGCGAGTTGCCGGCGAATGAGGCTGCACTGTATGCGATAGCGCAGATCGCAGGTGGCATCGCCGGAACGATGGCCGCGCATTTGATGTTTGCTCTGCCGGTGATCGACGTCTCGACCAAAATGCGGACAGGTGGACCGCAATGGTTTGCGGAGGCCGTGGCAGCTTTTGGCCTGATCACAACGATTCTGGCTGGCATCCGTTTTCAGCGCGCCGCCGTTCCCTGGCTGGTGGGCCTGTACATTACGGCCGCGTACTGGTTTACCGCCTCGACATCGTTCGCCAATCCAGCAGTGGCGATCGCGCGTTCACTGACGAACACGTTTGCCGGCATTCGCCCGATAGATTTGCCTGGCTTCATACTTGCGGAACTATGCGGAGCGCTCGTCGGCATGCTGTTGATGATTTGGCTGCTCGGGCGACCTCATGCGCGCACGGTCCCAATCGCGGAGACAACCAGATGAGCGTCACCATTTATCACAACCCGGATTGCGGCACGTCCCGCAACACGCTTTCCATGATCCGGCAGAGCGGCGCCGAGCCCACCGTCATCGAGTATCTCAAGACGCCCCCCTCGCGCGAGACACTCAAGGAATTGATCGCCGCGATGGGCATCCCGGTGCGTGCCCTGCTGCGAGAGAAAGGCACGCCTTACAAGGAGCTTGGCCTCGACGATCCGAAATGGTCCGACGACCAACTGCTGGATTTCATGATGGCGCATCCCATCCTGATTAACCGTCCCATCGTGGTCACCCCGAAGGGCGTCCGGTTGTGCAGGCCGTCCGAGGTCGTGATCGACCTCTTGGACAATCCAGTCGGACGTTTCGTGAAGGAGGATGGCGAGGTGGTCGAAGGCCGCTGATAAATCCGCGTTCCGGGCGGTCACCTGAAGAGCTCTGACGTGCAACTGCACATCAGAGCTCAATGCTGTCAGGTCTCTTAGAATGACGAGAGGAGAGCGCGCGTCAGCGCACCAGCACGTTCCGGAACTGCCAGGGATCGGAGGTGTCGATATCCTCCGCGAACAGGCCGGGCCGGTCGGCGAGCGGGGTCCAGTCGGTGTAGAAACCCTTCACCGGGCCGAGATACGGCCGCTGGATTTCCAGGCAGCGGTGAAAATCCAGCTCGTCGGCTTCGACGATGCCGGCTTCTGGATTCTCCAGGGCCCAGACCATGCCGGCGAGCACGGCCGAGGACACCTGCATGCCGGTGGCGTTCTGGTAAGGCGCGATCTGGCGGGTCTCCTCGATCGAGAGCTGCGAGCCGTACCAATAGGCGTTCTTGGCGTGGCCGTAGAGCAGCACGCCGAGCTCGTCGATGCCGTCCTCGATCTCGTTCTCGTCCAGGATGTGCCATTTCGGCTGCATCCGCCCCGCAGCGCCGAACATCTCGTGCAGCGACAGCACGGCGTCGTTGGCCGGGTGGTAGGCGTAGTGGCAGGTCGGGCGATAGATCACCTTCTCGCCGTCGCGCACGGTGAAATAATCCGCAATCGAGATCGACTCGTTGTGGGTGACCAGGAAGCCATATTGCGCGCCGGGCGTCGGGCACCAGGAGCGCACGCGGGTGTTGGCGCCGGGCTGCAGCAGATAGATCGCGGCCTGGCAGCCCTTCGCGTGCGTGCGGCCGTTCTCCGGCATCCACTTCTCGTTGGTGCCCCAGCCGAGCTCGGCCGGCTGCAGGCCCTCGGAGACGAAGCCCTCGACCGACCAGGTGTTGACGAAGACGTTCATCGGCTTCGGCTTCTTGGAGCGCTGGGTGTCGCGCTCGGCGATGTGGATGCCCTTGACGCCGAGCTTGTGGGCGAGCTGGCCCCAGCCCTCGCGGCTTTTCGGCTCGTTGAATTCGACGCCGGTGTCGCGGGCGATGTTGAGCAGCGCCTGCTTGACGAACCAGGACACCATGCCGGGATTGGCGCCGCAGGTCGAGACCGCGGTGGTGCCGCCCGGGTTCTTGCGCTTGGCTGCAAGCAGCGTCTCGCGCAGCGCATAGTTCGAACGCCCTTCGGTGCCGATGTTCTTGTCGAAATAGAAGCCGTGCCACGGCTCGATCACGGTGTCGACATAGAGCGCGCCGATCTCGCGGCACAGCGTCATGATGTCGACCGAGGAGGTGTCGACCGAGAGGTTGACGCAAAAGCCCTGGCCGCCGCCGGCGGTCAGGAGCGGCACGAGCAGTTCGCGGTAATTGTCGCGGGTGACGCCATCCTTGATGAAGCGCACGCCGTGCTTCCTGGCGAGCTCGCCATCCTCGTGCGGATCGATGATGACGAAGCGCGACTTGTCATAATCGAAATGCCGCTCGATCAGAGGCAGCGTGCCTTTGCCGATCGAGCCGAAGCCGATCATGACAATGGGGCCGGAAATCTTGGCGTGGATCTGCGAGGAGGGGCTCATCATTTTCTCCAGGAGATGGCTCGAGCGGGTGGATGGTTGGTGGACGTTAATGGATCAGGCAGTGCGTCGTTTCGCGGTGACTTCGATTTCGACCTTCATCTCGGGCTTGTAGAGCCCTGCGACGATCAAGAGCGTGGCGGCCGGGCGGATGTCGCCGAGGAACTCGCCGCAGACCGCGAAGTGGGCATCCGCGTCCTTGGCGTCCGTCAGGTAGTAGGTCGCGCGGACGATGTCGGCCAGCGCGAAGCCGCCTTCCTTCAGGGCGGCCTCGATGGTCTTGAAACAGTTCCGTGACTGGCTCGTGACATCATCAGGCATCGTCATCGTCGTGTAGTCATAGCCGGTGGTTCCAGCGACGAAGGCGAAATCGCCGTCGATCACGGCGCGGCTGTAGCCGGCAGTCTTCTCGAAAGGCGAGCCGGTCAAGATCAGGCGGCGGGACATTCAGGACCTCCTATTCTCAGCGTTGCGCGACATAAGGGTACTTGCGCGGGTTTACGGGATTTTCCCGCCCGCGCAACCTTCGGTTCTGGTCTCGCGGGTTAGCGGGAGTGCTGGGTCGTGTCGGCGGCGGGCGCGGACGGCGAGCTCCAGCGGCGCACGAAGATGTCCCTGACGATCATGACCGAGATCAGGATCAGGACGATGGTGGTGATGACGCTGCGCAGAACTGGACGCGCGACGTCGCTGGTTGCGGGAAGATCTTCGGCCATGATCGCAACCGTCACGCGGCCTGCGGCACGGCGCGCAATGCGCGTGCCTTGCGCTTGAGCAGCAATGCGCCGGTCGCGGCGACCATGCCGCAGGCGCCGTCGAGCGCGCCCTCGGAAAGTTCGAGGCCGAGCAGCCGCTCGCGCTCGAACGGGCCGGGCAGCGCCACGTCGCCCATCTTCTCGGACGAGAAGCCGAAGCGGGCGTAATAGGGCGCATCACCGAGCAGGATCACCGCGCCATGGCCGCGCGCCCGTGCGATCTCGATCGCGCGATCCATCAGCGCGGCGCCGACGCCGAGGCCGCGGCAGGTGGAATCCACCGCCAGCGGCCCCAGCATCAGCGCGGGTCTGCCCCCGGCGCTGACGTGCCACAACCGCAACGTTCCGACCAGCCGGCCACGTGCGACCGCCGACAGGGCAAGGCCTTCGGCGGGCGCGCGTCCGTCGCGCAGGCGCTGGCATGTGCGCTGATGGCGGTTCTCGCCAAAGCAGGCATCCAGCAGCATTTCACGCGCCTCGACGTCCGAGGAACGCTCCGCACGGATCGCGAACGGAGCGGCGCTCGGGGTGAGGGCAACGGTGGTCTTCCGCAAAGCAGTCATGGCACGTCAGTCCCCGCTTCCAGCGGCGGGGCGCACCGGTGGAAGCGTCGTTCAGAATTCGAAATGTCGGGGAGGGAGCCGGCAGGCCGGCTCCCTGGTTCGTCGATCCTTAAAGGCAGATCAGATGTGGTAGGTCCTCAACGGCGGGATGCCGTTGAAGGCCACCGACGAGTAGGTCGACGTATAGGCGCCGGTGCCTTCGATCAGCAGCTTGTCGCCGATCTCGAGCGTCACCGGAAGCGGATACGGCAGCTTCTCGTACAGCACATCGGCGGAGTCGCAGGTCGGGCCAGCGAGCACGCACGGCGTCATGTCCGCCCCGTCATGCGGGGTGCGGATCGCATAGCGGATCGATTCGTCCATCGTCTCGGCGAGACCGCCGAACTTGCCGATGTCGAGATAGACCCAGCGCACCTCGTCCTCGTCGCTCTTCCTGGAGATCAGAACGACTTCGGTCTCGATGATGCCGGCATTGCCGACCATGCCGCGGCCAGGCTCGATGATCGTCTCCGGGATCTGGTTGCCGAAATGCTTGCGCAGCGCCCGGAAGATCGACCGGCCGTACTGCACGACCGGCGGAACGTCCTTCAGGTACTTGGTCGGGAAGCCGCCGCCCATGTTGACCATGGACAGGTTGATGCCGCGCTCGGCGCAGTCGCGGAACACGGTCGAGGCCATCGCCAGCGCGCGGTCCCACGCCTTCACCTTGCGCTGCTGCGAGCCGACATGGAAGGAGATGCCGACCGGCTCCAGTCCCAGCCGCTTGGCGAGGTCGAGCACGTCGACCGCCATCTCCGGGTCGCAGCCGAACTTGCGCGACAGCGGCCATTCGGCGCCGGCGCAGTCATAGAGGATGCGGCAGAACACCTTCGCGCCGGGAGCGGCACGGGCGACCTTCTCGACCTCGGCGGCGCAGTCGACCGCGAACAGGCGAATGCCGAGCGCGAAGGCACGCGCGATGTCGCGCTCCTTCTTGATCGTGTTGCCATAGGAGATGCGGTCCGGCGTCGCGCCTGCGGCCAGCGCCATCTCGATCTCGGCAACGGTCGCGGTGTCGAAGCAGGAGCCGAGCGCGGCGAGCAGCGACAGCACTTCCGGCGCCGGGTTGGCCTTCACCGCGTAGAACACGCGGCTGTCCGGCAACGCCTTCGCGAAGCTCTGGTAGTTGTCGCGCACGACTTCGAGGTCGACGACGAGGCACGGCTCGGTGTCGAGGCCCTCGCTGCGGCGGTGACGCAGGAATTCCTGGATGCGCTCGGTCATGGCACTCTCCCAACGACCCCAGCGACGGGGCCGCATTTCAAGAACAAGACGTCGGATAGGAGCCCTCTGGCCGCATCGCGCGATGGAGGCGCAACGAAGCCAAAAAACTCAAACCAGACTGTGCTGCCGTGGATTGGTTGGGAGATTTCCCGCCCGCTCACCTGGCAATGAAGGACAAGCCTTTTCAGTAGCCCGCGCCGGCGTTGGAATGCCGGTAGAGACCAAAAAAGCCCGCTCCGTCGTTGCTTTAAGTCGCGTCCCCCGTTGAGAGCGGGGTGCGCCGGTTCGCCTCCGGCTGCCAGTCACGGTTGCAAGAGATGGAGAGACCTTCATCGGCATCCCTTGAGAGAGATGCTGGCCGCATCAGAGGCGACCCTCGGTTCTTCATCCCTTGGCGGCTGTCCGGCCTCTTGTCCGGATACCTACCGACTGACACACGACCACAGGCACGTGCGAAATTGGGCAAGGTTGGAAATAAGTGTTTTGACTCAGCCGCGCAAGAATTTTTTTCCGATGCGCGCAGATTTCCCTAACGCGAGCTTGCGATCGTTTGTCGCTGCACGCGCGGAAGCGCCGAACATGAACGGCCGTTAAGAGAAGCTAGCAGTCGGCTGCGCGTTTGGAGCCTTCTGCCACAGTGTTTTCGCAGTCGCGCCTCACGCGCGCCGCGTGAACGGCTCGATGCGCTGCGCCGCGCGGATGAACGCGATCATCACGAGGACGCCGAGCGCGAACAGCACCGCTTGCAGGATGTGCGCGGCGGTGTCCTCGAGCCCGAACAGGATCGCGAGCGCCCAGCCGCCGGCGAAGGCCGCGCCGAACACTTCCGCGCCGATCAGGATCGCCGCGCTGATCACGGTGATCACGCTCGGCCAGGCGATCTGGCGGTTGCCGGTGGAGGAGGGCTGCGGGTTCATGGAAGCAGGCTCATGGAAGAAGGTCCTTTTTAAGGGGCGCAATGTCCCTGAAATGGGCCCTGCGATCAAGCGCAAAAGGCCCAAAATTGCCGCAGGACATGGTATACATTGCCGCAATATCCGGGACAAAAACGGGATTTCGCATGTCGGCAAGCTCGCAAGTTTCAGGTGCCTCGCAAGGCTCGGCCAACCCGCTGCTGCAGGGCTGGCAGACGCCGTTCGAGACGCCGCCTTTCGACGAGATCAAGCCCGAGCATTTCCTCACCGCCTTCGAGCAGGCCTTTGCCGATCACTCCGCCGAGATCGCCGCGATCGTCCATGATCCGGCGGCGCCGGACTTCGCCAACACCATCACCGCGCTGGAGCGCTCCGGCAAGCTGCTCTCCAAGGTCGCGGCGGTGTTCTACGACCTGGTGTCGGCGCATTCGAACCCGGCGATCCTGGAGATCGACAAGGAAGTCTCCTTGCGGATGGCGCGGCACTGGAACCCGATCATGATGAATGCTGTGCTGTTCGGCCGCATCGCGCTGCTGCACCAGAACCGCGCCTCGCTCGGCCTGAGCGGGGAGCAATTGCGGCTCCTGGAGCGCACCTATACCCGCTTCCGCCGCGCCGGCGCCGGCCTCGACGAGGCCGCAAAGGCGCGGATGGCCGAGATCAACGAGCGGCTCGCCCATCTCGGCACCAGCTTCAGCCACCATCTGCTCGGCGACGAGCAGGAGTGGTTCATGGAGCTCGGCGAGGACGACCGTGCCGGGCTGTCGGACAGCTTTGTCGCCGCCGCCAAGGCTGCGGCGGAAGAGCGCGGGATGGCCGGCAAGGCGATCGTGACGCTGTCGCGCTCTTCGGTCGAGCCGTTCCTGAAAACCTCGGACCGACGCGACCTGCGCGAAAAGGTCTTCAAGGCCTTCACCGCGCGCGGCGACAACGGCAACGCCCACGACAACAACGAGACCATCGTCGAGATCCTGGCGCTGCGCGAGGAGACCGCTGGCATCATGGGCTTCTCGAACTACGCCACCTACCGGCTCGAGGATTCCATGGCGAAAACGCCGGAGGCCGTGCGCGGCCTGCTGGAGCGGGTCTGGAAGCCGGCGAGGGCGCGGGCGCTCGCCGATCGCGACGCGATGCAGGCGCTGATCGCGGAGGAGGGCGGCAATTTCACGCTCGCGGCCTGGGACTGGCGCTACTACGCCGAGAAGCTCCGGCAGATCAGCGCCAATTTTGACGACGCCGCGATCAAGCCATATCTCGTGCTCGACCACATGATCGAGGCCGCCTTCGACTGCGCCACCCGCTTGTTCGGCGTCACCTTCGAGGAGCGCAAGGATATCCCGGCCTGGCACCCGGACGTCCGGGTCTGGGAGGTCAAGGACCGCGACGGCAAGCACAAGGCGCTGTTCTATGGCGACTACTACGCCCGCCCCTCGAAGCGCTCCGGCGCCTGGATGACCTCGCTGCGCGACCAGCAGAAGCTCGACGGCGCGGTGGCGCCGCTCGTCATCAATGTCTGCAATTTCGCCAAGGGCGCGGGCGGCGAGCCGGCGCTGCTGTCGCCGGACGATGCCCGCACCCTGTTTCACGAATTCGGCCACGGCCTGCACGGCATGCTGTCCAACGTGACCTATCCCTCGCTGTCGGGCACCTCGGTGTTTACCGATTTCGTCGAGCTACCGTCGCAGCTCTACGAGCACTGGCAGGAGCGGCCGGAGGTGCTGCAGCGCTTCGCCAAGCACTACCAGACCGGCGAGCCGCTGCCGGACGACCTGCTGCAGCGCTTCCTCGCCGCGCGAAAGTTCAACCAGGGTTTTGCCACCGTGGAGTTCGTCTCCTCGGCGCTGATCGACCTCGAATTCCACACCCAGCCGGCCGAAGCCAGCCGCGACATCAGGGCCTTCGAGAAGCAGGAGCTCGAGAAGATCGGCATGCCCGCCGAGATCGCGCTGCGGCACCGGCCGACCCAGTTCGGCCACATCTTCTCCGGCGACCACTACGCCGCCGGCTATTACAGCTACATGTGGTCGGAGGTGATGGACGCGGACGCCTTCGGCGCCTTCGAGGAGGCCGGCGATATCTTCGATCCCGCGACCGCAAAGCGCCTGCTCGACGACATCTATTCGTCGGGGGGCTCGCGCGATCCGGAGGAGGCCTACGTCGCCTTCCGCGGCCGCGAGCCGGAGCCGGATGCGCTGCTCCGCCGGCGCGGGCTGCTTGAGACGGCCGAGGCCGCCTGAAGTGAGGCGCATGTCCCGCAACTGGCTCGGCCTCTTGGTCGCCGGAGCCGTAATGTTCGGCGCGGCCGCCGCACAAGCCCACCCGCATGTCTGGATCACCGCCAGGAGCGAGGTGATCTATGCGCCCGACGGCACCATCACCGGCGTCCGCCACGCCTGGACTTTCGACGACATGTTCTCGACCTATGCGCTGCAGGGCATCGAGGCCAAGACCAAGGGCGCCTACACCCGCGAGGAACTGGCGCCGCTCGCCCAGACCAATGTCGAGTCGCTGAATGAATACGCCTACTTCACCTTCGCCAAGGCCGACGGCAGGAAGCAGAAATTCACTGAACCGATCGACTATTTCCTCGAATACAACAACACGGAATTGACGCTGCACTTCACGCTGCCGGCGAAGACGCCGTTCAAGACCAGGCAGCTCTCGCTCGAAGTGTTCGACCCCGCCTTCTTCATCGACTTCAAATATGCCGACAAGGACCCGGTCAAGCTGGTTGGCGCACCAGCCGACTGCAAGCTGCAATTCCAGCGGCCGAATGACGGCACCGCGAGCGCGCAACAGCTCGGCGAGCAGAACTTCCTGAACGGCGATAGCTCCAACTTCGGCGCGATGTTCGCCAACAAGATCGTGGTGGAGTGCCCATGAAGCAGGGATCGTCTTTCGCGCGGGGCCTGGCGATTGCCGCCGTGGCGCTCGCAGCCTTCGTGCTGGCCGATGCCGCGATGCATGCGCTATCAGCGCAAAATCCGTTCGGGGCCCCGCGACGGGCGGCCGAGCCGCAGGTCGGCGGTATCATCGGCTGGCTGCTCGCCAAGCAGGGCGAGTTCTACCGAGAGATTTCTTCGACCATCCGTGCGGCCAAGACCGATGGCTATGCGGTCTGGACGCTGCTCGGGGTCTCCTTCGCCTATGGGATCTTCCATGCCGCCGGTCCCGGCCATGGCAAGGCCGTGATCTCCTCTTATCTCGTCGCCAACCGGGAAACCGCCTGGCGCGGCATCGCGCTGTCGTTTGCCTCGGCCCTGCTGCAGGCAGTCGTGGCCGTGGTGTTCGTCGTCATCGGCGCCTGGCTGCTCAACGCCACCGCGAAAACCTCGTGCGGCGCGGAAAAAGTGATCGAGATCGCCAGCTATGCCCTGATTGCGGCCTTTGGCGCGCGGCTGGTCTGGAGCAAGGGCGGCGGCTTCTTCCGCGCGCTGCAGGCGCATGTGCCGCAGCCGGCCATCGCCGGCGTCCCACTTCGTCGCCATGATCACGGTCACCATCATCGGGACCATCATCATGACGACAGCCATGATCATCATCACGATCACGGTCATGGCGTTGGGCACCAGCACGCCCACGCCCACGCTCACGCCCATGTCCATGACGAGCATTGCGGCCATTCGCACGGGCCCGAGCCAAGCGAGCTCGCAGGCCCCGGCGGCTGGCGCCGCGGTTTGAGCGCGATCGTGACCGTCGGCATCCGGCCCTGCTCGGGCGCGATCCTGGTGCTGGGATTCTCGCTGGCCCAGGGCCTGTTCTGGGCCGGCATCGCCGCGACCTTCGTGATGGGGATCGGCACTGCGATCACGGTGGCGACGATCGCAATCCTCGCCGTCTCCGCCCGCGGCCTGGCGCAACGCGTCAGCGCCGGCCGTGACGGCAGCGGCATGCTCTTCATGCGCGGCATCGAGTTCGGCGCCGCCGGCTTGGTGCTGCTGTTCGGGCTGGGGCTGCTGTTCGGCTATCTCGCCACCGAGCCGCCGACCTGCGCCTATTTTATGTGACGAGCCGCGGAAGCGGCCTCGGGAGTTACCTCTCCCCGCTCTTCGCCTGTCCGATTCACACATCGCGGAGCGCCAGACTGGTACCAAATTTGATGCGCTGGAAGGCTTCGAGCCCCA